>CAYNGS010000007.1:0-15127 GCA_964396625.1 uncultured Flavipsychrobacter sp. | reverse complement strand
GGCCGACCTGTACAGTAAAAAACCGAACGATGAATTTAATGTACCCGTCGCACGCAGCCTGTTCCTTCGCGATGACTACATCGATACCATGTGGAGCCGCATATACAGCAGCTCACTGGAAAATACCGGCAAAAGTGTGTACAGTGATCTCGACTTTTATTTTCTAGCGGCCATTGTCCGCCAGATCACCCATGAGCCCATCGATAGGTATGTTGACGAACAGTTTTACAAACCAATGGGTCTGAAACGCATCCTTTATAATCCGACAAGCAAATTCGATACATTTCAGATAGCCCCCACAGAGATCGACCTGTTCTTTCGCCACCAGGAACTCCGCGGATATGTGCATGATCCCGGCGCGGCCATGCTCGGCGGGGTGGGCGGCCATGCCGGCGTTTTCGCCACGGCCAACGACGTTGCAGCCATCTTCCAGATGCTGCTCAACAAAGGTGTCTACGGCAGCACGCGATATTTTAAAGCGTCTACGGTTGATCTCTTTACTGCTTACCATAGCACCCTCAGCCACCGTGGCCTCGGCTTCGACAAGCCACTGCCCGATGAAGACAATGGCGGCCCGGCTGGAGACAGATGCAGCGCGCTTGCATTTGGCCACCAGGGTTTCACCGGTACTTGCGCCTGGGCCGATCCTGCGACGGGGGTCGTTTTTGTCTTTCTTTCCAATCGTGTCTATCCTTCAGCCGAGAACACAAAGATCAATAAGCTGAATGTCCGCACTACCGCCCAGGATTACATCTACGAGTCTCTCGGCATACCCGTGGACCACAACCGCGAAACCATCTATAAAAAAGAAACAGCTTCAAATTGATCGCACTTATGTTGTTTTAAGTATTGCGCCGCGTACTTGCACGGTAAGTGCAAACAGCCGCATAACGGATACTTATAAAGGAATGTTAATTGTGGTGGATTTTTATATATAACGTCGGAAGCGAGTAACAACTCGTAAAGTTTTTCGTTGCTTTATGAGCAGTATCCCAACTCGACACACACTTTATGAAACGCCCGTTATGCGCGCTTATTCTCTTTTTGTGTTCCCTGCATTATTGCTTTGGCCAGCAATATATCATCAGGGGCTCGGTTTCAGATACACTCAATATTGCGCCCCTGTACAGGGCTTCTGTGGTTTTGATACGGACTACTGATTCGGTTATAGAAACCTTCACGCGCACTAAACCCGACGGAACCTTCGACCTTCATACCGCTTCGCCGGGCAAATACATCCTCCGCATCAGCTTCCCAAGTTTTGCCGATTGCCTCGATGCCGTTAAAGTAAAGGACAGCCTAACTGATCTCGGCCCGCTCGCCATGGTCTCCAAAGAACATCTGCTGAAAGAATTCGTCTTCACACAGCAGATCGCAGCGATAAAAATAAAAGGCGATACTACTGAGTACATGGCCGACAGCTTTAAGGTAAAAGATAACGCTACCGTCGAAGACCTGTTGAAAAGATTGCCGGGTATACAGGTAGATAAAAACGACCAGATCACCGCGCAGGGAGAAACCGTGCAAAAAATACTTGTCGATGGCGAAGAGTTTTTCTCCGACGATCCCAAGGTCGTCACGCAGGGCCTGCAGGCAAATGCTTTGGAAAAAGTGCAGGTCTATGACAAAAAGAGCGACCAGGCTGAATTCACGGGTGTCGACGACGGGCAGAAAACCAAGACCATAAACCTCGCATTAAAAGAATCAAAAAAGAAAGGATACTTCGGTAAACTCAATGCCGGCGGGGGCACAGACGGCTACTTCCAGAACCAGGGCATGATAAATGCGTTTAAAGAAAAAAGGCAATTTGCGGCATTCGGCATAGTGTCCAACACCGATAAGGTTGGGCTCGGCTGGCAGGACAATGGAAAATTCGGTGCAGGCAACGAAGTCATAACCGATGGAAATAACTCGACCATCTCAATAAATAACCTTGACGATAATTTCGGCGGATGGGATGGCTCCTACACCGGTGAGGGCTTACCAAAAGTACGGACAGGCGGGGTGCATTTTGCCGACAAGTGGAACGAAGACAAAAACCATGTTGCCGCAAATTACCGGTATTCGAAGCAAAACGTGGCGGTGGACGGAAACAGCATTACGCAATATACCCTCGGAGGCGATTCCAGCAATATCAACAATGTGCACAAATCACAGTCCAGCACGGCAGACCGCCACGCGATAGATGGGATGTTTGAGATTAAGATTGACACAAACAACTCGGTGAAGATCAACGCAAGCGCCGGCACAAAGACCACGCAGGTATATTCACAGTACAATGGCATTACGTCGCTGCTGACCGGAGACAGCATAGACACGCTCTATCACAACAATCGCACCATAACGAGCAATAGCGACGCGTTCTTTATCAATGCAGAGCTTTTATACAAACGGAAATTCTCAAAAAAAGGAAGAACCTTTTCGCTGGATGTAAAAGAAAATGACAAAAATTCACAGAGCGATGGCCACCTGCTCTCTAAAATGATACCTGATGCGGTTACACCGCCCGACTCCAGCATCGACCAGCGAAAGATGAACGATGCCAATACTCTGGCCTTCGCGGCAAAGGCCACCTATACGGAACCCATGTCCAAACTCACAAACCTGGAAATCAGTTACGGAACCACTGTCAACAACACCACAACGAAAAACTATTCGTATAATATCGACAGCACAGGTCATTACAATATGCTCGATTCCCTTTACAGCAGCCAGTATAAATACAATATTCTCTCCAACACCGGCGGCCTGAATTTTCGTTTCGTAAACAAAAAAATAACCGCCTCGGCCGGCAGCGACATTTCCTACACCCACTATGCGCAGGCCGATCTGTTGCATAGCGACACCATGATCAACTACAGCTATATCAACCTGTTTCCCCAGGCCAACCTGAAGTATAGCATCAACAAGCAGGAAACCATAAGGTTCAGCTACAACGGCAGCACTACGCAGCCTACCATCACGCAGGTGCAGCCCCTTCGGCAAAATACAGATCCCACCAACATCATGATCGGCAATCCGAATCTCAAGCAGCAATTTTCAAACAATATAGATATCCGATTCAACAAATACGAAGTGCTCACCCACCGCTACATCTACCTTGGCATAGACGGCACCGTTATCAGTCACGCCATCAGCACGTCGCAGAGCACAACGGAGGGTATTAATACCACCCAATACATAAACGTGAATGGAAACTACATGGCCAATGCTTGGATGGGTTACGGATTCAAACTCAAGAAACCTGATCTGAGTATTGGTATGCACTTCAGTACCGACGTCAACCACACCAACAATTTTATCAACGGATTGAAGAACAGTAATGACAACAACAGGTATACCCCCAGCCTCAGCTTCAATATTTATAAAGAGGACAAGTACGAATTTTATTTTACGCCCGCTGTCACATACAATGAGAACAGATCAACGATCAACACCAACACACCAAGCTATTGGTCCAGCAGCAGCGACCTTTCAGCTTCTTTTCACATCACAAAAAAATCTGAAATTGGTACCGACGTCAATTTTCTTTTCCGCGAGGCCACCATCGCATTTCCGGATAACAATAATATCATAAAATGGAACGCCTTTGTGAGCCGCAAGTTCCTTAAAAAAGACGCTCTTGAGCTCAAACTGACTGTTTTCGATATATTGAATCAAAATATTGGCTACACACGAAACGCCCAGGCGGGTATTATAACGCAGAACAATTATAACACCATTCGTCGTTATTTTATGTTAGGCCTCGGCTGGAACTTTAACCATACACCTGGTAGCGATGCCGACAAAAACTAATAATGTTATGAACCGTGCACGTGTCGTCATACGATCGCTTCTCATCCCTGCAGTCCTTCTTGCCGCGACGCTCAGTGCCCATGCGCAATACACTGTCTGCGGCAAGATCGAGTACGAACGAAAAATAAATGTCTTCGCTCCGATAAAAGAAATGGGCTGGACAGACTGGCTGGATAACATTAAGGCTACCACACCACAGTTCAGCATCACTTATTTCGATCTGCTGTTCGACACCACACGCAGCATGTACAAACCCGGTAAGGAGGCTGAAGGCAACGATTCGAAACCCTACCTTGTTGGCCCCGCAAAAGAAAATATCGTCTACACAGACTTCATTGCAAACAAGGTCACCGCCAACAAAGTTGTTTACGAACAAAAGTTCCTTGTTGTAGACAGCATCCGCCGCATAGACTGGACAGTTAAGGACGAGATACGTACTATATCTGATTTCAAATGCCGCAAAGCTGTGGGCAGGATATGCGATTCTGTTTATGTTGTCGCCTTCTATGCCGAAGATATAGTGGTAAGTGGCGGCCCTGAAATGTTTGGCGGTTTGCCGGGCATGATCCTCGAGCTGGCAATACCCCGCCTGCATACCACATGGGTTGCAGATAAAGTGGAATTGGTCACTCCAAAAGACACTGACTTTGTACTGCCTGAAAAAGGCAAAAAGGTGACCGAAAAAGAACTGTCTGAGACCATACAGAGCAGCTTCAAAGACTGGGGTAAGATGTCGGCAAGATACCTTTGGTGGACAGTGCTTTAGCTTCCGTCAGCCATATATTTCCACATGAATGTCTTTCCGGTCATAGCCCATTTTCACTATCCTTTCTTTCGCTTCATCTATCATAGCTCGCCAGCCGCAAAGCATAAATGTCGAAGGCTTTTTCCCGGCACAGAGTTCTTCATAAATAGGGTGCACATATCCCGTTCTGCCATCCCATTGTTCGCGCGACAGGGTTTGGTAGTACTGAAATCCCCGCATGGTCTGCTCCAGCTCTTTCATCTCGCTGCCGTACAACAGCCCTTCGCGCGTGCGCGTTCCAAACACCAGGTTCACATTCCCGTGTGGCACATTATGGTGGTGCATATATTGCAGCATGCTTCTGAATGGTGCAATACCTGTTCCCGTGGATATCATGTACAGATCCTTTTCCAGGCTGTCCGGTATAACAAAAACTCCTTGCGGCCCGCGCAATGTGAAAAAGCTGCCTTCCTTCACCTCGTTAAATATATATTCAGATGCCAGCCCGCCCTTTAAGTACACGATAAGTAATTCTATCACATTGCCGCCGTCAGGCATAGACGCTATGCTGTAGCTCCGCCAACGCTTATTGCGTTGCTCATGTATCGGCAGGTCAAGCGTTATGAATTGCCCGGCTTTAAAGTCAAAATTATTCGTTTCGGGCAGTTCCAACCAATAGCGGCGGGTAATAGGTGTTACCTGCTCTATTTGTTTTACAATGCCTTTTTGCCATTGTGGTAGCATTTTGTTTCTATGGTGTTTACTGCAAAGGTAAGATTTCACCAACTGTCACACCTCGTAGGCGGTACCCTCAATGCTCACGAGTGTATTTGGAAAGATACCAACAGCTTCTTCCCGAAAAGGTTCAAGATCCTTATATTTTGAAGAAAAGTGCCCAAGCAGCAATTGTTTCGCATCAGCCAGTTTCGCCAGTTGTGCGGCCTGCGATGCCGTACTGTGGTATCGTTTTGCCGCTTTGTCAGCATCCCTTTCCAGGTAGGTGCATTCATGGTAAATGGTGTCCGCTCCCTGTATCACCGGCAGAAAGCTATCGGTAAAAAGTGTGTCGGCGCAATAAGCGTATTTCTTCACAGAGGGGCCATCTTCTGTTACCAGTTCATTTTTTACCACCTCGCCATCTTCACCCGTATAGTCCTCGCCCTGTTTCAGACTTTCGTAGAAAGACGATGGGATTCCGTATGCCGCACACTTATCCGGCAGTAACTTCCTGCCTCTTGTTTTCCGCTCCACCAGAAAACCGTGACATTGTATCCTGTGGTTCACGGGAAAGCAGGTCACGCTGAAAGACGGATCGTCTACAAGCAAGGCCGTACCTTCAGGCATGGCATGAAAATAAAAGGGATAAGACAATACGGTATCCGCTACTTCCATTATTGAGTTAAGTATCGGTTTCAGCTCTGCCGGTGCATATAGGTGCAATGGCGCCACCCTGCCCAGCAAACTCATACTGTTTATTAACCCCGGCAATCCGAAATAATGATCGCCATGCAGATGGCTGATGAAAATATGATGCATGCTTCGCCACCGCAGCCCGAACCGCTGCATCTGCACTTGTGTGCCCTCTCCACAATCTATCAATAATAATTCGCCGTATACCGATACGCCCTGCGCCGTGGGGTGTCGGCCGAACGCTGGAAGTGCAGAGTTATTTCCTAATATGGTTACTTTCAAAAGTTAAAAAGTTAAAGGTCCTTAACAAAGGGCAGACAAACCGATGAATATAAATTTCATTCCTCGCTAAAAAGCTCTCGTTCCAGTATCTCCATGCTCACAATATCTATGGCCTCATTCATTTTAGGTGCTATGTTTATAAGCAGGTCGGTTTCGTCGTCCTTCAATACTTCCATTATATTACCATTTATCCCCGTAAACACCAGCGATCGTTCGTTGCTGTAACTTTCCTCATGCAGTCTCACTAATTCCTTCCGGGCCTGTTTATCTATTTCTTTGCAGTGCTGCAGGTCTACTATAAAGTTTTTACTGCCGCTTTGCCTCATTTCCTCACATTTTTCACGTAGTGCACCTGTCAATTTAGCATTTATTTCCCCAACGAGGGGTATAATGATCGAAAAAGCGTCTTTGGTATCAATTTTGAATTCCATAATCGCAGTATTTATAATAGTATTGAAAACAAGTTTAAAAATAGCAAATCCCGACAATACTTTCCTTCTCTTGCGACCCGGAAGGCTTGGCTGGTCGAAATATTGCAAGACTAATGATAGTCATATAACTAATGACAATATTAAAATACCTCTGAAATTGTTAACTTTATCTTTTAAAAAACAGGATTAAACCATGGATTCAAATTTCTCGCCAAAGGTTAAAGAGATCATTTCCTACAGCCGGGAAGAAGCGTTAAGGCTGGGTAATGACTTTATAGGCACCGAGCATTTATTGCTCGGACTTATCCGCGAAGGCGACGGTATGGCCTTAAAGGTATTACAGACGATGCAGGTAGACCTGTTCGAATTACGCAAAGAACTGGAACTTGCTATTAAAGATAAAAATAATAAGCCCCTTGCCAACATCAACAGCCTGCCGCTCACCAAGCAGGCCGAAAAAGTGATCCGCATCACGGTGCTTGAGGCAAAAGCTTTAAAAAGCACTACCGTGGAGACAGAACATCTTATGCTCTCCATATTAAAGAACAAGGAAAATGTAGCAACACAAATACTTAATCACTACGAGGTTGACTACGACCGCTTCAAAAACGAACTGACTATCCTGCAGGGTGGCAGCCCAATGGGCGACTACAGCGATCCGGGGTCAGAAGAATTTGAAGAAGATGATGAGCGCCGCCAGTTTCAGCAGCAACGCAAACCCGCTACCGGCAATACGAAATCAAAAACACCTGTACTTGATAACTTTGGCCGCGATATTACAAAGTTCGCGGAGCTGGGTAGCCTCGATCCTATTGTGGGCCGCGACGAGGAAATTGAAAGGGTGTCCCAGATACTTTCCCGCCGCAAAAAGAACAACCCGATACTTATTGGCGAACCCGGTGTTGGTAAGACTGCCATAGTTGAAGGTTTGGCTCTACGTATCGTTCAGCGCAAGGTTTCCCGCGTATTGTTCGACAAACGCGTTATCAGCCTCGACCTCGCCGCCCTTGTTGCCGGCACCAAGTATCGTGGCCAGTTCGAAGAGCGTATGAAAGCGATCATGAACGAGCTGGAAAAGAACCGCGACGTCATTCTGTTCATCGATGAGATCCATACTATTGTAGGTGCGGGTGGCGCCTCAGGTTCACTCGATGCGTCCAATATCTTCAAGCCTGCCCTCGCCCGCGGCGATCTCCAGTGCATCGGTGCGTCCACTTTGGATGAGTATCGCATGTACATCGAAAAAGATGGCGCGTTGGATCGCCGTTTTCAGAAAGTACTCGTTGAGCCGCCAAGCGTGGATGAAACGATTATTATCCTGAACAACATCCGTTCCAAGTACGAAGATTTCCACAATGTACTTTACGATCCCGAAGCTATTGAGGCTTGTGTAAGGCTCAGCGACCGTTATATGACTGACCGTCTGCTGCCCGATAAGGCAATAGATGTTATGGACGAAGCCGGTGCTCGGGTACACCTTAAAAATATCAATGTTCCGCAAAACATACTCGACCTCGAAAAGAAGATCGAAGATATTAAGCAGGAAAAAAATAAAGTGGTGAAGAGTCAGCGCTTCGAAGAGGCTGCAGCGCTTCGCGACAGGGAAAAAAGGCTCGGTGAAGAACTGGACCGTGCAAAAGCAGAATGGGAGGAGGAAGCCAAGCATAAACGCTACCCGATCAATGAAGAAGCCATCGCAGAGGTGATCAGTATGATGACAGGTATCCCGGTTATGCGGATGGTAGAGGCAGAGAGCGCCAAACTGCGCCGCATGGACGAGGACCTGAGAGCAAATGTAGTAGGCCAGGACGAAGCCATAAACAAGATCGTAAAAGCGATACAAAGAAATCGTGTAGGTCTCAAGGACCCGCGCAAGCCTATAGGTTCATTCATATTCCTCGGGCCTACAGGCGTTGGTAAGACCGAGCTTGCCCGTGCGCTCGCCCGGTATATGTTCGATAGCGACGACGCGCTCATTCGCGTAGACATGAGTGAATACATGGAAAAATTCTCGCTCAGCCGTTTGATCGGTGCGCCTCCCGGATATGTGGGCTATGAGGAAGGTGGTCAGCTTACCGAAAAAGTACGCCGTAAACCGTACTCCGTTGTATTGCTCGACGAGATAGAAAAAGCGCACCCAGATATATTCAACATACTGCTGCAGGTATTGGACGATGGGCAGCTTACAGACGGACTTGGCCGCAAGGTAGACTTCAAGAATACACTCATCATCATGACGTCCAACATTGGTGCGCGCCAGTTGAAGGATTTCGGAGCAGGGGTCGGCTTTACAACCAATGCAAAAGCAGTAAGTGCAGAAGACAACAACCGTGGTGTTATCGAAAAGGCGCTGAAACGCACGTTCTCTCCTGAATTCCTCAACCGTATCGATGATGTGGTTATCTTCAATTCTCTGGAAGAAAAACACATCGCGATGATCATCGACATCATCATGAAGGACGTGATGAAACGCCTTAATACGCTTGGCTTCAATATGCTCCTCACAGATGGCGCTAAAAAGTTCATAGCCGAGAAGGGATATGATCAGCAGTTCGGAGCCCGCCCGCTGCACCGCGCTATACAGAAGTACCTTGAAGACCCGCTGGCTGAGGAAATACTCAACCACCGCATAAAATCAGGAGACAATGTAACAGCCGACTACAGCGAAACAGAGAAGAAGATCGTCTTCAACATTGATCATTCGCCCGCAAAGAAAGAAGAGGAAGCGAAAGAAGCCTGATTAACATTAGATACTGATAAATAAGCAATTGCAACAAGCGGTCCCAATTATCGGACCGCTTGTTTTTTGTGCGCACATCTGCTCCTTTGCGCTTTTTCAAACGGACCTTGATACCATTTTCCACAGGTTATCGCTTCAACCAAAATATCCTATATTTACACGCTTATGGACTTAAAGAAATTCAGGATCACTGCCGCCCGAAAAAGAAAATCGCTCTCCCTCTTTCTCGACAAATTAGATAAGATCGTTCCGGAAGACATGCCGGTGCTGGTAAAAAAAGCAGATGCGCAGGTATGGAAGGAAGTAAACTGCATGGATTGTGCTAATTGCTGTAAGACAATGACACCCACCTTCACCAAAACCGATATTAAGCGCATATCCGCCCATCTTGAAATGAAGCCGAAGGAATTTGTAGAGAAATGGCTCATTAAGGAAGAAGACTCCGGCGACTGGGTTAATAAGACGCAACCTTGCCAGTTTTTGGTAAAAAACAAATGCTCCATCTACGACGTTCGCCCGGCCGACTGTGCCGAGTTCCCGCATCACAACAAAAAACCCTTCGATCTTTACAACGAAACATTTAAGAACAACCTCATCCACTGCCCGGCAACACTTAACCTGGTTGACAAGTTGAAGAAGGTGGTTGAGAAGGAATATGAATGGTAGTTCTTTTTCTCTCGGCGCGAAATAGAAACCGGTAGCAAACTGAAGTTTACAAAAGTAAAAATGGTTCGCTACCGGAGTTTTTTATTAAAAATTTTACCGCTTTTTTGCCGCACTTTTTTTGCTTGATGCAGCTTTCTTACTGGCGGTCTTTTTAGTACCTGTATTTTTTTTCGAGGCCGCCTTTTTTGCGGTCGGTGCCGGTGGCACTTTTTTACCTTCTTTTCGCGCCTCCGACAGGCCGATGGCAATTGCCTGTTTCGGATCCGTCACTTTCTTACCTGAGCGCCCGCTCTTCAGTTTGCCTTCTTTCATCTCATGCATTTCTTCATGCACTTTTTCCTGCGTTGCTTTTGAGTACTTTGATGCCATAGTTGTTCTTTTTGCCGGGTTAAAAAATCAATTTTCCTTTTAATGAAAAAATTATGCCAACCTTTGATGGAAAAATAAATGCCGCTAAATTGCGGTTGTTGAGGAATAATATTCACACAGGCAGAAGATGATATGGGCTTGATCTCCAAACTTCGGAACTTTTACAACCTTCTGGTAATAGCAGGAAATGACTTTATTGATGACCATGGCACCAAGCTCAGTGCGTCGTTGGCTTACTATACAATATTTTCTATCGGTCCCCTGCTGCTCGTAGTCATTACAGTTTTGGGTTTCTTTGTAAAGAAGGCCAGCATTACCGCCAATGTGTTCGACCAGGTGCGCGGCATAATTGGCCAGTCAGCCACAGATGAGCTGCAAAGTATTCTCACCAATATGAGCAAACAAACCAATACTACCCTTATTGGCATAATAGGCATTGTAGTGTTCATCTTTGGCGCTACCGGAATATTTTCAGAGATCCAAAGCTCTATAAATTACATATGGTCGGTTAAGGCCAAACCGAAACGAAGCTGGCTAAAATATATCACGGACCGCCTGCTTTCCCTATTACTAGTTATAGGCATGGGCTTCCTGATGCTTGTTACCATTCTCTTGAACCTGTTTATCGATCTCCTTTCCGGCCGCATAGAACATTATTTTGGCAACGCGCATATCGCATTGCTGCAATGGTCAAATTTCGGGCTGCTGTTCTTTGTTGTAACGCTTGTGTTCACCATCATTTTCAAAGTGCTCCCCGATGCCACAATTCGATGGAAGGATGCCATTCTTGGCGCACTTTTCACCGGCGTGCTTTTTCTCATCGGCAAATTTCTGATCAGTTACTATCTTGGTCTTTCAAAAAGCATTAACCTGTATGGCGCCGCTACTTCCATCATCCTGGTACTGTCGTGGGTTTACTATTCCGCAATGATCCTTTACTTCGGCGCTGAATTCACCGAGGCATATGCAAAAAAATGGGGTGGCGGCATCACGGTCAGCAAGAACGCTGTTCATATCGTAAAGCATGAATCCAGGAAGGTAGTTTCCAGGCGGAATTCGCGCACATCCTGAACAAGTCCGGTGTTTCCGGTTACGGTTGCTTTGTGGAATTATTTACTCAAATCAGTTTCATACTGCCTTGGTTAACACCGCCCCTACTGCTCATTTCATTCGTTTCCCGTTATGGCACTATGGTTGTCTCTTTATAACAAATGATCGTGCGATAATGTCCACAAAACTCCGTCAATATCTTGATCTCGTTGCACAGGCGGGCAGTGAATTCATCGATGACAATGCCACCAAATTAAGCGCTTCGCTTGCCTATTACACCATATTCTCTATTGGGCCGTTGCTGCTTGTGATCATCACAACCATGGGTTTGTTTTATCAGAGATCCATAGTTACAGACCAGTTGTTCGACCAGATGAGTACGCTGGTGGGAGCCTCTGGTGCCGCGCAGCTGAAGAGCATTATGATTAATATAGGCAGCCAGAACAACACCACCTTGTTTGGCGTAGTGGGTATTGTCGTCCTAGTTTTCGGCGCCACCGGAATATTTACGGAGATACAGGGGTCTATCAACTATATATGGTCCATTAAGGCAAAACCAAAAAGAAGCTGGCTCAAATATTTAGCAGACCGGCTGCTGTCCTTCTCATTGATAGTTGGCATCGGATTCCTCATGCTGGTAACGCTGCTTATAAACTTGCTGCTGGATCTTTTAACTGCGCGCCTGCAACATTTATTCAATGGCGCCTATGTTATACTGATCTCAGGCATCAACATAGCGCTGCTTTTCGCAGTGGTCACCTTTCTCTTCGCCGTCATCTACAAAGTATTGCCCGATGCCCGGATATTCTGGAAAGATGCACTGATCGGGGCAAGCTTCACCGGCATCCTGTTCCTCGCCGGAAAGTTCCTGATCAGCTACTATATCGCCAGTTCAAAAAGTATAGATGCTTATGGAGCCGCAGCATCCGTTATCATACTCTTGTCGTGGGTCTATTACTCATCAATAATACTTTATTTCGGCGCCGAGTTCACTAAGGTATATGCAATGAAGTGGGGCAAGGGTATTACAGTGTATGACACCGCCGTCTATATCATAAAGCGCGAAGCAAAAGAATTACCCGGTTTGAAGCATCCGGTGCCGGGAAAGTAAGCGCAGCATAAATTGATCTGCATGTCAGCGGTTTAATAGTTGCTTCACACTACCCACCGAAATGAATCGGAAAACAAACATCAATACAGTGGAGACTGCGCCGAAACAAATAAGCTGTATGCCCCAATTGGCCGGCTGCAACACAGTGATCACCCCGTAGGCCAGCAGCAATATCATTACAAGATAGGCGAGATGTGAGAACACCCATTTCGCGTTAAACGGAAGTTTTAAGGTACGGGATGCAAATACTATGAATGTAAGAGAGAGTGCACTTTGGGTTATCAGTGACGTGACTGCGCCACCTTCTGCCTTATAACGCGGAATGAGGTAAAAGTTCAGCGACAGGTTCAGTATCACACCCGCAAAGGCGATGATATTGAGGGTCCTGAGGCTGCCGTTGGCGGTAAGCAATGTGGAATACACATACATCAGGCACCAGGCCGGAAACGAAGCTATAAGAATGGCAAACACCAAATTATAGCTTTGCGCCATTACCGGATCGTGATACAGCACGCTTTTATGATACAGCAGGTGCATAATATCGCCGCTGAAGAAGATACCCGCCACCCCTATCATAAAAGACGCCGGAAGCAGCATATTCACACAAAGCTTCACAATGTGCTGCACATCCTGTTTTTGGGCGAGCATTCTTCCAAACAGTGGTAGCAGTATTGTAGCAAACATCAGGCCGAACATATTAGCCTGATCCAGCAGGCGGAAGGCCGCCGCCCAAATACCTGCCTGCACCTTGCCATCGGTGCATATGCGCTCCATTATCATCACATCTGCGCGGTTATATATCGACATCTGGAAAATGAGCAGGGCGTATGGAAAGCTTTGTTTTATGATCTTGAATATGGTAGGAGCATGAAACGAAAACCGCAGCCTGGCCTTGCCTATGCGCTTCAATATAAGATATCCCGCCACCGCGGCAATGAAATAACAAACGATCTGAGTTATTACAAACCATTGAATATTGAACGACCTGGCTGTAGCCGGGTAAATGAGCAGGAAGCCGCAGATCAATATCATCAATAACCGGTCTGTAACTGACAACACACCATCTGTCTTGAATTTGTGAAGCGCCGCGATATTACTTCTTATGAACGACACCAGCGCATTGAGCGATTGTATCAGCAACACGCCCATAAGCAAATTCAGTTCCCAGCCCCGGTATCCGAACGCATAGCCCCACAGGTATGCCAGCAACATATAAAGAATGATCAGCAATAACCTCGCAGATAACATTGCCGGAAATATGCTGGTGAGCTTATCGGGGTTCTGAGCTATAGTGCGGCTGTTATAACTGCTTATGCCAAAATCCAGAACGGTCTGAAAGATGATACTGAGGCTCAGCAGCGCCTGGTAAGTGCCGTAAGACGCTGTAGGGACTGAGTTTTGCACGGTACGGTCAATGAAAAAAACCCATATCGGCTTCACCAGTACATTCACGGCAATTACAAACAGGATATTTTTAACAAAAAACCGGCGCATCTCTATATTTAACGGGTAATAAAGCGGTAAAAGTATATTTTTGTTGCCATAAGGTATGCGAATTGCTGTAAATACAAGGCTGCTGTTAAAGGGGAAGCTGGAGGGTATAGGTTGGTTTACTTATCAAACACTGGAACGAATAGTACGGGACCATCCCGAACACGAATTCATTTTCTTCTTCGACCGGTCTTATGATCCGATGTTTGTGTTTGCGTCCAATGTTACCCCTGTAGTCGTACACCCACAAGCAAGGCACCCTGTTTTGTTTTACATCTGGTTCGAGTGGAGCATTCCTTATATGCTGCGCAAATATAAGGTCGACCTGTTTCTGTCGCCGGACAGTTATATGTCGCTGAGCACAAAGGTGCCGACGTGCCTGGTAATACATGACCTCGCTTTTGAACATTATCCCGAGCATTTTGTACTCAGCCACCGCCTTTACTGGCGTCACTATTCTCCGCTGTTTGCCCGCAAGGCAACACGGATAGCTACGGTATCCGCTTTTTCGAAGGACGATATAAGCAAGAGCTACGGTATACCATCTGATAAAATAGATGTTGTCTACAACGGCGCTCATAACGAATACAAACCCCTGGATCGGGCTGAGCGGGAAGCGGTGAAGCAAAAGTATGCGGACGGCTGCGAATACTTTGTGTTTGCGGGCGCACTGCATCCGAGGAAGAATATCGTGAACCTGCTGAAAGCCTTTGTTCTTTTCAAGCAACGGCAGCGGACGAATATGAAACTCGTTATCGCGGGGCGGCCTGCGTGGAAGTATGAGGAGGTGGAACAAATGCGCGCAGAAATGCCATTTAAGGAGGATGTGAAATGGGTGGGTTATATGAATGTGGACGAGTTGTCGAAAGTGATAGGCGGGGCGTATGCGCTGGTATATGCTTCATTGTTTGAGGGGTTTGGTATTCCTATTCTTGAGGCGTTGCAATGCGATGTACCGGCTATTGTCAGCAATACATCATCCATGCCGGAGGTGGCCGGGGATGCGGCCCTGTTGGTTGATCCGTCGGACCAACAGG
>CAYNGS010000006.1:0-18608 GCA_964396625.1 uncultured Flavipsychrobacter sp. | reverse complement strand
GTCTATGCCACATCGTGCGACAACAAGGTACTTACGGACACCGTACACGCCACTTTCTCCGCACCACCGGAGCCAATTTCCGGGCCAATAAGCATTTGCAGGGGAGATTCGTTTGCTTATTCGTGCACGCCGGCCGGAGGTACGTGGCAAAGCGATGCACCTGCGATCGGTTCTGTAAATATGATGACCGGTGAGGCAAAGGGGTTATCTGTCGGCTCATTTACAATTACCTACTCTATGTTGTCGGGGTGTAACGTCACAAAAACTGTGAGTGTAACCGCTTGCCCTGCCTCGGTGGCGGTACCGGAGTCTGCTGAAACCCTTATGATAACACCTAACCCGGCCTTTGGGCAACTAACTATCACTTCTTCAGAAAGGATCACGGATGTAGCCATCAGCAATTTGCAGGGTCAGATCGTGTATGAACGTAAGTTCAACGTAAAGCACGTGCAGGCAGATATCTCTCAGTTGCAGCCGGGCATTTATTTTATTCAGATAAACAAGGTTTCGGTTAGGAAATTTGTGAAGGAATAAACGCGAGGGCACGAACAATCCGTACAATTTGTTATGTACAATTTTATAGTTTGAAATTAGTACCCCTGACGTGTACCTTTGCCCCTCGTGAGCAAAGAGCTAAAAGCACATCTTGCACTATTAGGAGCCAATGTTTTTTACGGAGCGGGCTTTACTGTGGCCAAGCTGGTGATGCCACGGCTTATACAGCCGCTGGGTTTCATCTTCATAAGAGTGGGAGTAGTGATGTTCCTTTTCTGGCTCAGCTTCCTGGGTGGCAGCAAGTTTCGCGCAAAGATAGACCGCAAAGACTGGTTGAGACTGATACTGGGCAGCGTGTTCGGGGTGGCAATGAACCAGATGCTGTTCTTTACCGGCCTCAACCTCACCTTCCCGATACATGCGGCACTGATCATGATGAGCACACCACTGCTCATTACGGTGATATCGCTGTTCATGCTCAGGGAAAAGATCGGTCTCAGCAAGGCCATAGGATTGCTAACGGGGGTAGGTGGAGCGTTCCTGCTTATGAGCGCCGGCAAGGAACTGACGATCACCGGTAACTCTGCACTCGGCGACCTGTTCGTGTTTACCAATGCAGCGTCGTATGCCGTTTACCTCGTGATGATAAAACCGCTGATGCGCAAGTACCGGCCCATTGTCGTAATCCGGTGGGTGTTCACGTTTGGGTTCCTGATGGTGATACCGTTTGCATGGCCGCAGTTTTCAGCAATTAACTGGCCCATCTTTACGTTCAATGATTATCTGTGCGTTGCCTTCATAGTAGTATGCGTGACCTTCTTCACCTACCTATGGAATATTTACGGATTGCATATACTGTCCCCGTCTGTGGCAGGTGCGTATATTTATATGCAACCGATATTTGCGGCCATTATCTCTATTATATTTACAGGTGAGCGACTGACGTGGGTGAAGCTTGCAGCCTCCATCATGATATTCGGAGGAGTGTACCTTGTCAACTTCGGATTCAGGCGGAAGAGAAAAGATATGGAAGATGAAGTAATGCCGGAGTGAGCGGAGGAAACCCAAAAATTGGTTGTTGCCAAAGTATAATGATAATAAAGTCCATCACACTACGGTAACTTAGGAGCGTGGTGATGGTCGCATCGCCTATGCATAAGGGCCTCTTGCCAGAAGCACTTCTGCAACCAAGCTGACTGTCGAGTCTTTACCCTAAAACGAACTGGTGTTGTGGCGGATAGTGAAGGTAGTCGGTCCAGTCGATCGAGAATACTTTTCTGAGCTTGGCAACGAGCTCGGTAAAAGTACCGGTTTTGGTCACGCAGAGGTTCGCACCGTTTCGAAAGCTTTCTTCGATGATCTTGCCGGAGAGCTGCGAGGTGTACATGACGACCGGCAGCTTGTCATAGTCCCTGTTTTTCCTGATCTCGATGATACATGCCACGCCGTCCCTGCAGGGCATTTGGATATCGAGGAAAAGAATGTAGGGTATTCTCTCCTTCAGCAATATAAACAGCAGATCACCGTTCTCGGCGTTCCTGAGCATGTACTGAATATTGAGCTCTTTTAGCGCCATTTCAAATATCGCTACATCGTCGCTATCGTCTTCAGCAAAAAGTATGTCTTTTTCAAATGCCGGATTACTCATTCTGCATTAAATTTAATTTGTTAGTGAAGCGTCCCAAGTATTAAATATACACCGCAACGGGCTATTTTTTTGCCAGGGATAAGCGGTAAAAACAACATTCTTTTCCACAGCCCTGAAGAATTTCACCATCAGCTTTTTACAAATATGGGGAAGCGGTGATTTGATTGCTAAATCGACAGATGCTATTCAGACTTTGCCACGACTGTCCAGTGATAGGCAGTATCGAGCTTCGTGATACCCCAGTAATCAAATGAACCGGAACTTCTGTCGCCGAAAGTATCGAGCGCTGTGGGGCCTGTAACCCCGGTGTACAAATTACTTTGCTGTGCGAAAGTCGTTTTCAGCGTTGCAAAATCTGAAGTATTGCCCTGAGTGGCGAGGACGGTGTTTGCGATGACCCACATGGCGTCGTAGGCGGCAAGTGCAAATGCATCTGGGTCTATACCGGTACTCGCCTTGATGCGATCGGCAACCGGCTGCCATTTAGACTGAAGCGCATCGGGCAGGCCAAAGGATGGTGCGAAAAATCCAGTTTGCATTGCAAACTGGTCGGCAGTTGTATTGGCGAGCAGCACCGCGCTGGATGCTATGCCATCGCCGCCATACCACTTCACCTTGCTGAGCACAGGATCGCCAGCGGCTTGCGCGAGCAGTGTGGCGCCTTCGTCGAAAGAAGCGAGATAGACAGCAGTATGGGCCATGCCGTATGTTGCGGACAGCGTGTTGACATTTGTCTTGATCGATGCGATGATGCTTGTAAAATCTGTTGCGGTGGTACTATAAGCATCGAGCGCATTCACTACCCCGCCCTTTGATATGAAAGCTGCACCGGTGGCGGATTGCAAGCCCAGATTGCCCGCATCATTCCGGGCAACGGTCACAAGGCCTTTGATACCGGCGTTGTATATAGTGGCGGCAATTGCGGCCCCTTCAACTTTATCGGGCGGGCAAAAACGGAATACAGGGTCGCCAGCAATAGCAAGGCTGCCCGCTGTGCTGCCCTGGCTAATAACGATAGCCTGCGCAGAATCGGCGGAGGGAACGATAGACGCGAGTTCGGCGCTTGACTGGGGGCCGATGATAAAATGGGTGCCAGCGCCTACAGCATTGTCGAAACTCTGCCGCGCGGTAGCTGGGTCGAGCTTAGTGTCATAAAAAGAGACCAACAGCGCGTAGGGAGCATTCTTACCTTTGAAGTACGCGTTGATATCGTCTGCGGCGAACTGCAGGGCAGCTTTTGAATTGACACCCAATGTAGACCAGTTGCCGGTCAAAGAAAACAGACCAGCAACGTTAATGACCTTAATTGTCGTAGTTTTTGATTTTTTACATGACTGTATACAAGCGCCAATAACAAGTGCAGCGAAAACAATAACGAGTGAGCGTTTTTTCATGAGGAGACAAGTTGTATTAAATCAGTGAAGTTTAGCGACGAGGGGACAATACTATTCTACCTTCCCGGCATTTTACTCATGTCCATGTAGAGTACATTCCACCTGTGACCATCTAGATCTGCGAAAGCGCATCCGTACATCCAGCCCTGATTTTCAGCCGGCTGTGCGAAAACATTGCCGCCGGCGGCTGTCACATTTTTTGCCCATTCATCAACTTCTTCCCTGCTTTCGGCATCGATCGAGATCAATAGCTCTGACACCTTTGATGTGTCAGCGAGTTCGTTTCTTACAAATCCTTTGAAGACCGGCTCTTCAAAAAGCATGACCGGAAAATTATTCTTCCCGATAACAACGCCACCGAAATCATTGATGGAAAAACCGAGCTTCTTAAAAAACTCTTTGGACTTGCTGGCGTCTTTAACGGGCAGATTAAGCCAAATTTCTTTAGTCATAAATGCAGTTTTTACCGGCTAATTTATAAAATTGACCTGACAATAGTAGTCAAAGTTCCCATAAAGACAAAAAGGATATCAAATGGTAAATGACCCGGAAGCATAACCTTTTACTATCCAATAAACTTGCCTACTTTAGCATGCCACTGAAACGAAGCGCCAATATGCCGGAGACCGCCAAAAAATATCTACCCTATCTGCTGCTGGTAGTATTTTCAGTGCCGCTTTTCTTCCTTAATGTACACAATGCACACTCGCCCGGAGGCGACGACTATGCGCAGTATATTAAGGAGGCTCAAAACATAGCTAACGGCAATCCGTACTACCAATCGAACTATGTTTTTAATAAGTACAATAACTGCTATTCGCCGCCACAGTATCCGCCGGGCTTTCCGCTGATGCTGGCGCCTGTGGTGAAAATGTATGGGATTGCTATTGCACCGATGTGTTATTTCAATACGGTGCTTGCGGTATGCCTTCTCCTTGCTTTTTTTGCTTATTTCAGAAAACACACGGGCGATACGGCTGCACTGTGCCTGTCTATACTGATCACGTATAGCGGCTGCATGATAGACATTAAGCAGTCTGTATTATCTGATGTGCCGAGTATGCTGTTTGTGATGCTGTACCTGATCGCCAGGAATGCGAAAAGTTTTTCGTGGCGGCGGGTAGCTTTGCTTGCTGCGCTCGCGACGATGGCTATACTGATTAGGACGCAGTCTGTGTTATTGCTTTTTGCCGAGGCGATCTACCTGTTCATTTTCGTATTGAAAGAATGGAAGAAGGAAAAACGTTTTTCACTTAAATTCATTTCGGGGCAGCCGTCGCTGTATGTAATAGCAGGGGCGCTGTTGTTAACGGTGTTTCTGAATAAAGTAGTTTTTTATTGCCCAACGAGTGCAACCGGCTTCTATGTAGACTTCCTGGGCATAACACTGCAGAAGGGCCTCATAACTATTGTGCGGGATAATGTCAATTTTCTGCTTACCTCGATCACGAATTTCTTTCACTATGAAACAGACAACAGCATTCGCACCGCTATGGTAACTGTAATGGAAAATTTCGGTCTGGTGTTTTGCATACTTGGGTTTATTATCACGCTTAAAAAGCGATTTTCGTTCGACGATATTTTCTTCGTATTGGTTTGCGGACTTGTGCTGTACTACCCTATTCACGACCTGCGGTACTTCTTCCCGGTCATAGCCATTGTATTTTTCTACTGCTACACGGCGCTGGATACGATCATTCCCGTTACGACGAAGATAAGACGGAGACACATTGGGTTTGCGTTAACAGCAATTTACTTAGTGGCCGGCTTGCGGTATTTAAAAAGCACGACAAACCGGTCTCCTGCGGGCTATGTTCCTGAAGTCAGGGACAGACAGGCATTCAGCTACCTTGCAGAGCATGTAAATGACAGCGACATCATTATTTGTGCAAGGCCGCGCCTTATAACTCTCTATACAAACAAAAGATGTATGATCCATGCCTGGCAGCATGACATGGCTACCAACAAGAAAATATTTGACGAAGTACATGCCAAATACCTGCTGCTGGTAAACGGCTTTGTGGATGATTATTACAAGACCTATCTGAGGGATTACGGACACCCGACCGACAGCACCACGATAGCGACGGGGTACACACTTTATACATTGCGGTGAGACGAACGCTTATCGTTCGATGACAACATGGAATATCCTGTTGCCTGTTGCAGAACGGACGTTCAGCAAGTACATACCATTCGCGAGGGAATTTTTTAGCTGAACGGATTGATCGAGTTTTCCGGAATGGGCGATGATGTAGCTTTTATAGACGATCTGCCCAAGCACATCCGTCACATCTAGGGTTACCTCCTCGTCTGCGGAACCGATGGAACCTTTGACGACAAAGGCACCAGCATTGGGATTGGGGACAACCACAATATCTGCATTGACGCCACCGGCTTGTATTCCTGTTGCAGTGTCGCACTGACCAGCACTCAGCACCGACACAAGGTAGGGTGCGAATGCGGTTCCACATTCGTTGGAAATGCCATAATAGATGGTATCCACACCAGATGAAACACCGGTCACAATGCCTGCAGATACAGTCGCGCTGGCATTGGCGGCGCTCCAGGTACCGCCTTGCGGAGTGCCCACCAGTGTATCAGCCAGACCGGGGCATACGGACGCAGGGCCAGTAACAATGCCGGCAGCAGGTATGGTATTGACCGCGACTGCGAAGGTTGTTCTGGCAGCGCCACACGAATTAGTAACGAGGTAGACAACGGTATCTACACCTATACTCACACCATTCACACTGCCTGATGACGAGACAGTAATAATGCCAGACCCAACCACACTCCATACCCCGCCGGCGACTGCGTCGAGCAAAGCGATATCTGCACCAGTGCAGACATTCCCGGCACCTGTGATAATGCCCGCGTCGGGCAACGGATCAATAGTGATCGCTTTGCTGGCCCGTGCGGTTCCGCAAAGATCAGTGTATGCGTAGAAGATGGTATCTGCCCCAACAGAAACGCCTGTAACTACTCCACTTAAAATTGTCGCAGTGGCATTGGCGGTGGTCCAGACGCCGCCAGTTACAGTATCGGCCAGCACTATAGTCGCACCGGGACAAACGCCTGATGGCCCTGTAATTGTACCAGCATCAGGCAAAGGGTCGACTGTTACAACTGTTGTTGATCTGCAACCTGTGGCGGGCAGCACATAACTGATCATGGCAGTGCCACCGCCTGTACCTGATACAAGTCCTGATGTGGATACAGTGGCCACACCCGAGCTTCCGCAGGCCCATGCCCCGCCGGCGGTAGCATCGCCGAGCAGTGTGGTCGACGTAATACAGAAGTGAGTGGTACCGGTAATACCAGCCGGCACGGGATTGACGGTGACCGGCTTTATGGCGAAGCAGCCTGAGGGTGCAGTGTATGTAACAATACCGACACCGGCAGCAAAGCCCGTGAGCAGGCCGGTTGAACTTACAGTGACCAGCGTACTAGACCATGCACCACCGGCCATAGCATCGTAAACGTGCACTGTATCGCCGAATCCGCAAACCTGGTTGGGTCCTGTAATGGGTGGTACAGAGGTGATCATCACTTCTGCAGTGGCGGCACAGCCTGTACCGATGGTATAACTGATAGTTGCGATTCCCCCGCCTGTACCGAGCACCAATCCCGACAGACTGACGGTGGCGATGGACGGATTGCTGCTGCTCCAGGTGCCGCCAGACATCGGATCGCCTAAAAGAGTAGTATAACCCGCGCAGACCGTGCCGGCACCTGCCCCTGTGATGGCAGGCGGAAGAGGATTGACCGTAACACCTGTGGTGACCGAGCAGCCCGGCCCGAGTGAATAAGTAACCATTGCTGCACCTGCTGATTCCCCGGTAACGGTGCCTGTAGCTGCGTCGACCGATACTACGCCCGCGCCTGAAAGGCTACTCCATATACCGCCGGCAGGCAGGTCCGTTAAAATGATCAGAGATCCGGCACAAACGTTGGCCGGACCCGAGATGGCCGAAGGGAGCGAATTGACGGTTACTGTGACCACCGCCGGACAACCCAATGCGATATAGGTGATGGTTTCCGTGCCGAGGGTAATACCCGTGACCACGCCTGCTGCACTAACCGTTGCAACGCCGGAGCCGGAAGTACTCCATGTGCCTCCACCCGTAGGATCGCCAAGGGCTGTATTTGAGCCTACACATAGTATAGGAGAACCAGTGACCGGCGCGGGGGCTGCATGCACGATGAGGGGCACAGCAGCACTGCAACCTGTGGGCAGCGTATATACTATGGTGGTGCTGCCAGGCGCTGCACCTGAAACTGAACCGGTGGCAGAAACCGTTGCGATGCCCGCACTGCCAGTACTCCAGGTACCTGCTGTATCGGAGTCGCTGAAACTCGCACTCATACCTACACAAACGCTTGCAGGGCCAGCTTCGGGGGCGGGTAAAGGATTGACGGTGATCATCTTTATTGCATAGCAACCGGTAGGAGGCGTGTAGGTAATCGTTGCAACTCCGCTACCTGTGCCTGTTACCAAACCGCCAGCGACCACCGATGCGATCGCCACATTGCTGCTGCCCCATGTGCCACCCGGCGTCGCATCTGACAACGGAACCGACGCGTTGATACAGACAGTGGATGAACCACTGACGGGAGATGGCGAAGGATCAACAGTTACAGTGGTGAATATAGTGCAGCCGGAACCGAGCGAATAGGTAATGATGCTTGTGCCGGGTGTGACGCCGGAGACGAGGCCCGAAGCGGTGATCACGGTTGCAACGGACATATTGCTGCTTGTCCATGTGCCGCCCCCTGCTATGTCATTAAGTGCGGTTGTTGCACCCACACAGACGTGCTTGGTACCGCCTATCGCGGCGGGTGCGGCGTTTACTGTAATAGTAGCTGTGGCGGCGCAGCCTGCGCCGGTGGTATAAGTAATAACGGACGTGCCGGAAACCAGCCCCGTAAATATGCCAACACCGGTTGCCGTTGCGACCGACGGAGTTCCGGTAGCCCAGGTACCCGGCCCAGCGGCATCGGTGAGCGTGGTAGCTGAACCGACACATATACCCATAGTACCTGCAATAGGCGAAATTGGATTTACAGTTACCGACTTAGTCGTTGAACAGCCCGCACCGAGTGAATAGGTTATAATCGTTGTTCCGGAACCGGCGCCGCTAACTACTCCGCCTGTGCCAACGGTGGCGACCGATGTGCTGCCGCTTGCCCACGTTCCCCCGGTCACGGCATCGCCTAAAAGTGTGGTTGCACCCACGCATACATTTGGTATCCCTGTGATGAGGGCCGGGGCCGGGTTAACCGTTAGAAGCGTGAATACGGCGCATCCCGCATAAGCATAGCTGATCGTGTCGACGCCCGATCCTGCACCTGTGACGATGCCGCCTGGTGTAACCGTCGCCAGAGCCGTTGTACTGCTGCTCCACACGCCACCGGTTGTGAGATCGCCGAGCGGGGTCGCAACACCTACACAAACAGCAGTTGCGCCGGTAATGGCGGCAGGCGTTGCATTGACTGTGATCGACCTTATCACTGTGCAGCCCGTGCCGAGCGAATATGTTATGGTCGTTACTCCCGGAGACGCGCCCGTAACAGTTCCCGTAAGTGAGCCGATGGTGGCGGCAGTTGTATTACTGCTGGTCCATGAGCCACCGCTCACAGCATCTGTAAGCGTGGTTGCCGAGCCCGAACAAACAGCAGCCGCCCCAATGATAGCGGTGGGTGATAAGCTTACTGTTACAGTAGTTGTGGCTGAACAGCCGGTCGGCAGGGTATACGTTATTAATGTAACGCCTGTAGCTACGCCTGTGACCGTTCCTCCACCAGCGGGACCGGCAGTCACTGTAGCCACGGAAGGCGTGCCGCTGACCCATGTGCCGCCACTTATACCACCCGTTTCTACGATGGTTGATGATACACAGACCGCAGAAGGACCGGTGACGGGAGATGGCAGGGGATTAACCGTGATGGTGACGGTGCCTGTCATCTGACGACTACAACCTCCGGCTGTTGTACTCGTGGCCATTACCGTATACGTGCCGGATGAGTGAACACCGAAATCAAGGCTGCCGGATGTGCCGATCAGTGCAGCGCCTGAAGGAGCAGCACCATTAAACAACTGGTAACTGACCCCTGACACAGAACCACTCAGGCCTATGTGCCTGCCTGTATCGCCCGCGCAATAACTGCCACCACCTGTAACCGTAAACAAAGCAGGAAGCGGGTTGACGGTCACGATGGCATTGCGGGTGCAGCCGGTGACAGGTGCAGTATAGGTGACAAGTGAGGTGCCGGGAGCAACACCGGTCACAACGCCTGTGCCGGACACAACTGTGGCTATGAGGGTTGATGCGCTGCTCCAGGTACCGCCACCCGGCGGTGAGCTCAGTGATGTTGCGGATCCCGGACATACATTGAGCATTCCTAATATCGCGGCGGGCAGTGAATTTACCGTTACCACCTTTATCGCAAAACAGCCTGTCGGCAATGTGTAAGTTATAGTTGCAGTACCCGAAAGGATGCCAGTAACCGCACCGCTGGCAGAGCCAACGGTGGCTATTGTAACCGCTGTGGTGCTCCATATGCCGAGTCCGCCATCGGCAAGGGTAGTTGTCGCGCCGACACAGACGGAGGCAACACCAGTGACCGGTGATGGCAGGGGGTTGACCGTAACAACCGCAGTTGCATTACAGCCGCCACCGACGGAGTAAGTAACCGTTACCGTGCCCGAGAGGATACCCCCAACAATACCACTGATACTGCCAACAGTAGCGGTGGCGGGGTTGCTGCTGCTCCATGTACCACCGCCTGCGAGATCGCTCAGTGATGTAGTTGCCCCGATACATACATGCGTAGTACCGGTTATGGACCCAGGTGAAGAGTTGACGGTGACAACAGCAGTGGTGAAACAACCGGACGGAAGCAGGTAAGTAATGGTGGTAGTGCCGCCAGAGGCGCCGTAGACCATACCGGTAGTGGACCCAACAGTTGCAATGAGCAAAGTGCTGCTGCTCCACAGACCGCCTGACGACGTATCTGTCAAGGTGATTGTCTGACCGACGCACAAGGCTCCACCACCACTAATTGTACCGATGGCCGAATTTACGATCATAGTATCGATAGCAGAACAACCGCTGCCAAGCACATAGCTAATGACAGCAGTACCGCCCGAGACACCTGTAACGGCACCGGTGGCGGGATCGATGGTCGCGACGGAGGTATTGCTGCTGCTCCATGTGCCACCGGCAGTGGGATCGCCGGGATAAGTGTAGCCACCGACACAGACATTTCCGAGGCCAACGATGGGAGCAGGAGCGGCATTGACGGTGACTACAGCCGACGCAGTGCAGCCGACAACAGAAGTGTATACGATGATAGCGGTACCCGGCGATGTACCAGTAACCACGCCGGACGCTGAGCCAACAGACGCATTGGCGGCAATGCCGGACACGCTCCAGGTGCCACCCGGTGTAGTGTCACTGAGTATCGTCGTTGACCCGATGCAGACATTCAGGGTGCCGGTAATGGCCGCAGGTAAGGAATAAACAGTGACCGTTGCAGCGGAGCTGCAACCCGTTGAGAGAACGTAGGTGATTGTAGTACTTCCCGGCCCTGTGCCGAATACCGCACCGGAAACAGGATCGACCGTTGCAACCGTACCGATGCTGCTGCTCCAGGTTCCGCCGGGGAGGCCATCGAACAGCGGTGTGGTGCCACCAATGCAAATAGAAGTAACCCCTGAGATAAGTGTGGGGTTGGTATTGACCGTTACGACGGCGGTGGCAGCGCATCCGCCGATAGTGTAACTTATGGTCGCCGTTCCGACCGACGCGCCAAAAACGATACCGGCCGTGCCGACGTTTGCAGTGGCTGATGCAGTGCTGCTCCATGTTCCGCCGGGTGTGGCGTCGCCCAAGGGCGTAGAAAACCCACGGCAAACCGAGAGTGTGCCGGAGATCGGCGAGGGCGCCGCGTTGATGGTCAAGCTCTTTGTGACTGCACAGCCGGCACCCGGCGAGTAAGTAATATTGACAGTGCCTCCGGAAACTCCTGTAACCAAAGCGGTATTCGCAGGTCCTGTGGTAACTGTAGCGAACGAAGTGTTACTGCTGCTCCAGGTGCCGATGCCAACGGTATCGCTGAAAACCGTTGTGGTACCTGCGCAAATGGCCGAGGCGCCGACTATGGCGGATGGCGCCGGGCTTATGGTGATAACAACTTTGGTGGTATCTGCACCGCCGCTGCAGTCTGTTACTATCACACTAAAGGAATCCAGTCCGGCATAGGCTGCTGTTGGTGTATAGGATAAGCCCACAGGAGTAAGTAAGCTGCCGGTAGAATTTGCTGAATAAGACGCGACAAGCGATCCATGAAGGGGTGAAATGTAGGAGGCCCAGGTCTCGCCCTGGGTAACGTCCACGTCGGTCATCGCTAAAAGAGTATTGACCGAATCGACAGAATTCTGACACATGGATGTTACCTGGCGATGGCCACCGGCAAATGCCGGCGCACGGTTATAACTGATCTTGCGAATGCGGTTATTGTGCACATCAGCCACGTAAATATTTCCAATCCTGTCGACGGCAACGCCACCCGGATCATGAAACTCGCCGGCTGTTGCAGCACAGTTATCGCCGGCGTACCCTGTGATGCCATTGCCGGCGATAGTGGTGATAATGCCCGAGGTGTTGACCTTACGAATATGCTGGCTGCCATAGTCGGAGCTGTAAATATTCCCGAGGCCATCTATTGCTACGCCAAAGGGAAGATTCAATTCAGCCGTGGTTGCCGGGAAGCCATCACCAAGATAGCCCGGCGTTCCGTTTCCCGAAAAAGTGCTGATAATACCCGAGGTATTGATCATCCGGACACGATTGTTATCAAAGTCGGTAATGTACACATTCCCTGCACCGTCAACGGCCACACCATCGGCGCGGGTCAACTGGGTTGCCGTGGCGGCCATACCATCGCCGCTATAGCCAATGAGGCCGTTTCCGGCAATTGTACTGATGATACCTGAAGTATTGACCTTGCGCACCCTGTGGTTCAGGGCATCGGCGATGAATAGATTGCCGCTTGCATCGAGACATATGCCGGTAGGCGAATTCAACTGGGCGATGGTAGCAGCGAGGCCATCACCAAAAAAGCCCGCCGATCCGGAACCTGCGACCGTAGTGATGATACCCGCAGCATTGATCTTGCGGATGCAATGATTATTCTGGTCGGCAAAGAAAATATTTCCTGCGGCGTCCGTAGCCATTGCCAGCGCTGACCTGGTTTGTGCGGCAGTGGCAGGGCCGCCGTCGCCTGTATAACCGGAAACGCCGGTGCCGGCGATGGTAGAAATGATACCGGCAGTGTTCACTTTGCGCACCCGAAAGTTAAAAGCGTCTGCAATGTAGATATTGCCCGCAGCATCCACAGCCATACTGTAAGGATTATTCAAGGCGGAAGCCGTGGCAGGAACAGCGTCAGCGGAATATCCTGCAACACCATTTCCGGCGACGGTTGTGATGGTCAATCCTGCAAATGGTGATACACTTACCGTTGTTGTGACCAAACAACCTGAGGGCAGCGTATACGTTATTGTAACCGTGCCCGGTGACAGACCTGCCACCACCCCGCCACTTGAAACCGTTGCAACGGCGGCGGGACTACTGACCCATGTACCGCCGGAGCTGGCATCTGCCAATGTCGTGTATGATCCGACGAAACAAGCCAAGGTACCAGTGAGCGCGGGCGGAGCGGCGCTTACCGTTATGTGAATAGTAGTAGTATCGGAGGCAACACCATCTGTAACCCTCACCTTAAATGAGTCGAGACCGGTGTATCCGGCCGTCGGTGTATAGAAGGTACCAGTGGGTGTAAGCGTTGTGCCGTTTGAGATAACCGTGTAGCCCGCAACGGCCGTGCCATGCACGGGCGGGGAAATCATGCTCCATGTTTCCAACTGGAAGGAATCTGAATCAAGAACCGCAAGGAGATTATTTACGGAGTCACCGACTGTATTCTGGCAGACGGTCAGCGATTGGGAGTGGCCGCCGGCGAATGCGGGAGCGCGATTATAGCCAACGATCTTCCGGATCTTCATGTTGTAGGCATCGGCAACGTAAATATTCTGAGCGCCATCTACGTGAATGCCGTACAATACATTAAATGTTGCCGCTGTAGCGGGCCCGCCATCGCCGCTGGAGCCGGATGTCCCGGTTCCGGCAATAGTAGAGATAATACCGGCCGCGTTCACTTTCCGCACCCTGCGGTTGGCATAGTCGTTGATGTATAGATTGCCGCCTGCATCTACAGCCACACCAATAGGTTCCCAAAGTGTGGCAGCAGTTGCCTGTCCGCCATCTCCTGAAAATCCGAATCCCCCATTACCAGCAACAGTAGAAATGATACCGGACGGAGTGACCATGCGCACACGGCTGTTGTCGTAGTCGGCGATGTAAAGGTTGCCCGCGGCATCGGTTGCCATGTAAGACGGCTGGCCGATCTGTGCCGCGGTGGCCGGGCCGCCGTCTCCACTGAAACCAGAGACACCCGTGCCGACATAAGTGGAAATAATACCTGCGGAATTGACTTTGCGAATACGATGCTGGTATTCGTCGGATACGTACAGATTGCCGGCACCGTCTACGGTAAGGCCCCAGGGGCTGCCTATCTGGGCGGCGGTGGCCGGGAAGCCATCGCCGCTGTAGCCTGAGGAACCGGTACCTACATAGGTTGAAATAATACCAGCGGTGTTGATCTTACGAACGCGATGATTGTCAAAATCGGCAACGTATACGTTGCCGGCAGCATCGGTGGCCACACCGGCAGCTTCTATTATCTGCGCAGCAGAGGCGGGGCCGCCATCTCCGCTAAATCCCATCGTTCCTGTTCCGGCAAATGTGGAGATGACACCGGATGGACTGACCTTTCGAACGCGACTGCTGCTCCAGTCGGCGATGTAGGCATTGCCGGCTGCATCGACAGTAACATCAAGCGGTAAAGTTAACTGGGCTGCAGTTGCCTGGCCGCCGTCACCGGTTGAACCCGGTGTGCCGTTGCCCGCAAATCGCACGATGTTTTGCCCCTGTGTATTCGAAATGAAACCAAATAATGAAATAAACAGCAACAGCAGGCGTGCCCGATAGGTATAGTAAAACTTACTATTCAAATTAATATTTTTTACTAAATTAATGCTTTTTTAAATTTCCGGCTAATTTTTCATTAATATTAATTGTAATTTATTAGTTAATGGGCCAATGGAGCTGAGTGGTAGTATTTAGTAGCGTTTTGCTATTTGCGCCAACTGCTCCTTGTCTTGCTCTGAGAGGTTTTTGGGCACTGAGACGGAGACGCGCAGGTAGCTGTCGCCTCTCAGTTTCGGATTGCCGTATTTAGGCATCCCCATCTCTTTAAGCCGTAAGACCTTGTTACTGTCGGTGCCGGGCGGGATATTTATTTTCAATGATTTATCGATGACCTTTACAGTAAGGCTACCACCAAGCATGGCGGTGAACGCATCAACTGACTGATCGAAATACAGGTCGTCTCCCCTCCTGTCGTAGACCGGGTGTTTCTGGACGTGGATGGTGATGAACAGGTCTCCGTCCGGACCACCGTTTCTGCCGGGGCCGCCCTTGCCCTTCATTTTCAGCACCTGGCCCTCGGCGATGCCCGGCTTCAGTTTCAGATTCAGGGTTTGATTAGCAAGATTCAACTGGCGTGAAGTGCCATGAAACGCTTCTTCCAAAGTAATTGTCGCCTCGGCCTGGTAGTTCTCACCCTGCATCTGCATACCGCCTCTTGCGCCGCCAAATCCACCTGCTCCCCTGCCGAAAATGGACTCAAAGAAATCGGAGAATCCGCTGTCTTCTTCTGAGTAAAATTGCGCTCCACCCTGCTGCCTGCCGCGCTGGCCCTGCCGCGAATTATAAAAATCGCCCTGGTTGGCTTGCTGCTGCCAGTTCTCGCCAAGGGTGTCGTATTTCTTCCGCTTATCTTTGTCGCTCAGGACGTCGTAGGCCTCGTTGATCTCCTTAAATTTTTCTTCTGATTTTTTATCGCCGGGATTTTTATCAGGATGATATTTTACAGCGAGCTTGCGGTATACCTTCTTTATTTCTTCCTGCGAAGCCTTCTTATCTACACCGAGTATCTTATAGTAGTCCTTGTATTCCATTGTCTTGAAAATTCAGAATAGCCTACCGGCCTGCCGTGGCAGATAAGCGGCTGCAAATATCCCGAAATTACCTGAGTATCTGGAAAGAATTGTAGAAAACCGTTAACTCGGCGTTGGTGGGATAATTTCGTTTTGCAATGACGGTAATGTCATATAATTTGTCCCCGGCCACGCATTCCTTAACGATGGTGATAACATTGTCCTTGGGCGCGCCATAAATAAAGGCCCGTCCGGGATAACCATTAATATCAACACGTTGGGTAGCTACTTCGATCTCCGAAAAATCATTCTTCTTCCGGTTTTCGATGCTGTTATCAAGAGTTGCATTAAGCAGCACGGTATCAGCCATTGCGCTGCGCGGGCAGCTTGTATAAGTTACCTGGAAGAGTTTGATCTTATTCAGGGAAAACGTAGACGGCTTCCATGACAGATAATGCACGGCCTGCTTTCCGAAGATTGTCTCCTCCTGTTTAACATATTTCTTGGCATCAGAGGGCATCAATATCGAGTAGTTGCCTTCGGTAACGTTAAACTTCTCCCATTTGCTGTCCTTCTCGGAGCAGGAAGCCAGCATAAGGAAGCATATACTGATAACTATCAAATTGGTAAATGTGCGCATATGCGTAATCCTGTTGAAGTATTAATCAATAATTTTATCGGGTTGAACGGACCCATAATATTGCATGGCAAAGTAAAATCACTAACCACCGCAAAAGACAGCCGGTTCCCAACTTAAACCCACCGGGCAAACAGGTCAAGTCGCCTATTTCTTAGGCGCAGCCTGCTTGTTTTCCTTATAACGCATATCCGGGGTGCCGTCTTTTTTCATTTTTCCGACGGGTTTTGCGTTCTGTTTGTTTTCCTTGTAACGCATATCCGGCGTCCCGTCCTTTTTCATCTTGCCAGTAGATTTTGCCGGGGCCGCATCGGTAGCATGAACTGACGATGAATTGGCTTTTTGAGAACGAGCACCAGCCTTATCAGGAACAGTAGCACTCGGCTTAACCGCCTTTTTTCCGGTATTCATTTTACTTGAACTATTATCCTGAGCAAACGAAACGGAGCCCATGATAAAGAGGGACACTAAAAAGCAGATTATTTTTTTCATTGTGTGTGTATTTGGCACTAAAGTATGAAATAGGGTTGAAAGTTTTATTAATTTATCAGTCTTTTATTAAATTTATATACCCTATAATAAAATTTCGATTTAAAGCAAGCATCCTTTTCAGGATATCCGATCACTTCTTAAACATTCTTCCATTTCCGGACGATCAGTGATGAATTTGTGCCACCAAAGCCAAAAGAGTTGGAGAGGAACACATCAAATTCGCGGCTGAGGGTATCGGTAACAATGTTCAGGCCCGCAGAGTCTTCGTCGGGGCTCTCAAAATTGATATTGGGCGCGATGAAGTTGTTTTGCATCATCAGCATTGAGTATACGATCTCGCTTGCCCCTGCCATCCAGCACTCATGACCGGTCATAGACTTAGTGGAACTTATGTATGGACCCATATCGCCAAAAACAGCCCGAATAGCACGGGCTTCGCTCGCGTCACCGGCTTTGGTGGAAGTGGCATGAGCGTTAATATAATCTACATCACGGGGGGATACTCCTGCATCTTTCAGGGCTTTTGACAATGACTTCAGCGGCCCATCGACGGTCGGGTTGGAAATATGTGACCCATTTGACGAAAATCCGTACCCGATAACCTCTCCCAATATAGTTGCTCCCCGCCGTGTCGCTGATTCCAGGCTTTCCAGGATCACGGTAGCGGCGCCACCACTCGGCACCAGGCCATCGCGATTCCTGTCGAAGGGGCGCGACGCCTTTGTGGGTTCGCTCTCGCGCTGGGAAAATGCGGCGATACTGTCGAAAAAAGACATGGAATAAATATTTGTCTCCTGGGCCCCGCCACAAATGACGCAGTCCTGCATGCCGTTTTTTATGAACACATAACCTAACCCGATAGCGTGAGACCCACTGGCACATGCCGCACTCACCGAAAAATTGACCCCCTTGGTTCTGAAAATAGTGGCCAGGTTCATATTCACCGTTTAGTTCATGGTCTGGAATACGTAACCTGACCCGAGCATCATGGTATCTTTCTTTTCGCGAACAATGTCGGTACCCTCGATGACCGGCTTAGTGGAACTATCGTTGCCGTATATCAGGCCTATCTCTTCTTTATCAAGGTATTCATTGTCCAGCCTGGCCATCTGGAGCGCTTCCTGCGTGGCCACAAACGCAAATTCTGCCTGTTCGGGCATCATGAGGCGGGCGCGCCGGTCGAGCAAGCTTTTCAGGTTGGGCCGTTCTACAAAGCCAGTGAGGCCCGATCTATATCCGAAAGCATTCCGCTCGGGGAGCAGTACAATACCCGACCGCCCCGTAAATAATGACTCTTTAACCTCGCCCAGGTTTTTACCGATGCACGAATAAATTCCAATTCCAGTAATTACTACCCTATTCATTCTATAATATTTGTACAACTAAATGAATCTAATAAGTATGATCCAATTTGTTCTCACCTAAATGTAATATTCAATCATCAAAAGTAAAAGTTTATTCAAAAACCTCAATGGCACTACGGCGCTAAAAATGCGCTAACGCGTCTTTGGATACCAACAACAGCGATAGAAAAATAAACCCTCAAACGGCCTGGCAACCGTAAGTCCACCTTCAGCGTCAATTTTTCCCACCTTGTCCAACTGCCGTAGGGACGCGGCTTCAGCTGGTATAGTTTTATTTAATTCTTCCCGATGAATAAGCAACAAAAATGACTATAAAACCGGTAGCACACGCCTGTTCAGTAATAATCAAATTCTTAACCATAAAACAAAAAAAAATGAAAAAGGCATCACCATCGAAGGCATTATTTTTAGGCAGCGCCGCAGTTACTATTCTTCTGTTCTCTGTCGTAGC
>CAYNGS010000005.1:6965-19656 GCA_964396625.1 uncultured Flavipsychrobacter sp. | reverse complement strand
GACGCACACAGGCTGCATATCATTTCTCTCGAAACATTCAGCGATATGTTCCTGCCTTTTTTCGAGCGGGAGCAGGACTACAACTCCCGCGCCTATATCGAGAAAAAGCTCGCCAATATCAACGACGACAACCAGAAGGTGCAATACATCCGCGCCCGCTGGATTGGGTTGATGATCGAAAAGCTCTCAGGTCTGTTCATAGCGCACGAGGAAGAACTGCTGAACGGCACCCTCGAAAAAGACCTGCTGAAGTGCCTGCCCGCGGCAGACTATGAGCTTATTGAGCGCATCAACAAATTCTCTGTCGCACACGTTTACAATTATAAAGCGGTAGTGGAAATAGAAATAGCCGGCTACAACGTAATTGGCGGATTGCTGAAAGAGTTTGTGCATGCTGTGTTGCACCCAAACCTAAGCAAGTCGGCCAAGATCATCAAGCTCGTATCTGCACAGTTTCCCGTCACCGGCGACCGCAAAAATGTATACCACGACATACAATCGCTGGTAGATTTTATAGCCGGCATGACAGACCTCTACGCCATTGACATCTATCGCAAAATAACCGGCATCACCATCCCCGAAATTCGATAAATACCTCTTAACTTAAATCACAACGTTCAGCCTTTCACTTCTGACTTTTAACTTAGATATGCACCCCCGGCACCTCCGCATCGAAGACTACACCTATCCCCTGCCCGACGAACGTATTGCCAAATACCCGCTCGCAGAAAGAGATGCGTCAAAGTTGCTTATTTATGAAGATGGAGTAATTACTGAAGATATATATCGCAATATTTCAGAACACCTTCCGGCAGGCAGCCTGGTGGTGTTTAACCAGACAAGGGTCGTGCATGCCCGTCTCCTGTTTCAGAAACCTTCGGGTGGCGCCATCGAGGTGTTTTGCCTCGCGCCACATAGCCAATACGCTGATATACAAACAGCCATGCTGCAAAAGGGTCAGGTCCTTTGGGAGTGCATGATCGGCGGCGCAAGCAAATGGAAACACGGCATGGTATTAGCACTGAGTCACTATGATCCGGAGTTTACGTTATCAGCCCGCATCGCCGGGCGCACTAACGATGCCTGGATACTCAACCTCAGTTGGAACAACGAACAACTTACCTTTGCCGAAGTACTGCATTTTGCCGGACGGGTACCCTTACCACCCTACCTTCATCGCGATGCCGAAACTACCGACGAAGACCGCTACCAGACATTGTTTGCTAAAGAAGAGGGTAGCGTCGCAGCGCCCACGGCCGGCCTGCATTTCACACCAGAAGTCATGACCGGCATCACGAACAAAAGCATCGATACCGCATTTGTCACGCTGCATGTCGGAGCAGGAACGTTTAGACCCGTCAAGGCGCCAACCATGGAGGGCCACGATATGCATGCCGAGTGGATCGACGTCTCCATCGATATCGTACAGCAACTAATTCGCTCTGTCGACAAAAAAATTATTGCTGTCGGCACTACTTCACTCCGCACATTGGAAAGCCTTTACTGGATCGGCAATGCACTATTCGATCATCAGGAAATTGACCTGCACGGAATATCGGTTACGCAATGGCAACCATACAGCGACAACAAACCCTGCACGCCCGCCGATGCCCTCAACGCCATATTATCCCACATGCAGGCACACAACCTGTCTAAACTGGTAACGCGCACACAAATTCTGATCGCCCCCGGTTACAGGTTCCGGCTGGTGAGCGGCTTGGTCACCAACTTTCACCAGCCCGGCTCCACTTTGTTGCTGCTCGTAGCAGCCTTTATCGGCAACGATTGGCGAAAGGTATATGAATACGCCCTCGCTCACCACTACCGGTTCCTCAGCTACGGCGATGGTTGTCTGCTGTGGAAACACGCCCAACCGACGGTGACGACGGTAGAGACGGGATGCATCCCGTCTCTACGCTAAATCTATGCCGGCCTCTTGTCTATATACAAACTTGTGGTGTCCCTCATCCTCGCGTCGGTACCCTGCAGTTTGCAACACATTTACAATAGGAATCCATCCCGACAGAGCATATGAATTATATCTTTACAACCTTGAACTGATTTCACCGTTGGCGTAACGCCCACAATTCGAAAAAAAATGGCCTTATTTAATAATAAGCATCGCGTAGAAACAACCCGGTTGCATAATTGGGATTATGGTTCAAGTGCTCACTACTTCATAACCATTTGCACAAAAAACAAGGCGCACTTTTTTGGCCTCATACGAAATGATGAAATAATATTGAGCCCCCTGGGAGATATTGTACACAACGAGTGGCTTCAGACGCCTGTCATCCGACCTGACATGAATTTAACGCTCGGCGAATTTGCAATAATGCCGAATCATTTTCACGCCATTATCAGTATTGGAGACAACAAATTTAATTCACCTCCCCGTAGAGACGGGATGCATCCCGTCTCTACGGATACCGTCTCTACGGATCCCGTCTCCACGGATCCCGCCTCCAAACAACAGGGGCTAACACAACCCGATTCAATAGCACACGATTTAACAAAGAATCGATTCGGCACCCAATCTAAAAATTTAAGTTCTATAATTCGCGGGTTCAAATCGTCTGTCACGATCAAAGCAAAAAAGACTGTTCCGGATTTCGGATGGCAGGAACGTTTTTATGACCATATTATTCGCAACGACGAGTCGTACAATCGCATATCCCGCTACATAATCGATAACCCGGCTAACTGGAAGAACGACAAATTATATTCGTAATACTTCCAAACAAAACCGGCCGCAAAGACCAGGAACATCATATCTCCGCATACCTCGGTTAAAATCGGCAATTCCAATACTCATTAAGGCATGTGACAAGGCGCCTGGGCTCAAAATTAACATTAACCTAATGTATATTTAGTAATTTTGCACACCAAATAACTTCATTTTATATTGAACACCCAGGAATTTATTGAAGCGGCATTGCTGGAAGATGTTGGAGACGGCGACTATTCTACCCTTGCCAGCATTCCGGCCGACGCAAAAGGCAAAGCAGTATTGAAGATAAAAGAAGACGGCATCATTGCCGGCATCGGCCTCGCCGAAGAGATTTTCTACTTCCTGGAACCTGCCGCAGCTTTTACCATTTTTAAAAACGATGGCGACAAAGTAAGCAACGGTGAGATTGCATTTGAGGTGGCAGCAAGCGTTCACACTATTCTAAAGGCAGAGCGGCTCACGCTCAATTGCATGCAGCGAATGAGCGGCATAGCAACACTTACCCGCCAGTATGTTGATCTTATCAAAGGATACCCGGCTAAAATACTGGACACGCGCAAAACAACTCCTCTCTTTCGCGCCTGCGAAAAGGAAGCGGTGCGCATCGGCGGCGGCGTAAATCACCGCATGGGCCTATATGATATGGTTATGCTCAAGGACAACCACATCGATTTTTGCGGCGGCATAGAAAAAGCAATCGAACAAACCAATGCCTATTTGCGCACCAACGCACTCAACCTTAAAATCGAGATCGAGACCCGCAGCATAGAAGATGTGAAACGGGTACTTGCAGTCGGAAACGTCCACCGCATCATGCTCGACAACTTCACGCCTGCTCAATTGGAAGAGGCTATAACACTGATCGGTGGCACGTTCGAAACCGAAGCATCCGGTGGCATCAACCTCGGAAATATAATTTCCTATGCGCGTACCGGCGTCGATTTCATTTCGGTCGGCGCCATTATACACCATGCCGTAAGCATGGACCTCAGCCTAAAAGCAAATATCCTATGAGCAAAAAGCACCTTGTTTTTATCATCAACCCTAAGTCCGGCGTAGAACGGCAGAAAGAGATAAAACAGGGCATAGACACCCATCTCGACAAAAACGCATTTTCTTACGAGATACTCAATACCGAATTTATCAGGCACGGCACATCACTCGCAAAGGAAGCAGCGAAGAACGGCGCATATGCCGTGGTTGCTGTTGGCGGCGATGGCTCAGTGAATGATGTGGTGCAGGGCCTGCTCGGCACAAACACCGTGCTCGCTATCATTCCAAAAGGATCTGGAAATGGCATGGCCCGCACTATGAACATTCCCCTCGACACCAATGAAGCCATCAAGCTTATCAACAAAGGCCACACCGTAAGCATGGACATCGGCTATGCCAATGAACGGCCCTTTATCAGCAATGCCGGCGTGGCCTTCGATGCGCTCATCTCCCGCAAATTTGCCAAAAGCGAGAAACGCGGTTTTATGATGTACAGCTGGCTGGTAACAAAATATATGTGGCTCTACAAATCATGGGACTGGCACATCATCATCGACGGAAAAAAATTTAAAAGCCGTGCGTTTATGGTCAATGTCGCCAATGGGCAGCAGTTCGGTTACAACTTCAAGATAGCGCCCATGGCCAGCTTCACCGACGGCATGCTCGATCTCATTGTCATTCGCAGATTTCCGAAAATACTGGGCGGCCTTATAGCCTTGCGGGCCATGAAGGGAAACATCACCGACAGCGCCTATGTGCAGCATTTCAGAGGTAAGGACATCACGATCTCCTACCCCACGCTCCGACTGATGCAAACAGACGGAGATGCCCATGCATGCGAATCCACCATAACTTTCAGAATAGAAAAAGGAGCGCAGAAAGTTATCGTTCCCTAACTCTCGCCATCCTCGCTATGTTCCGAGGCCATACCAGTCAGGTCGTATATCTGCTGTATGTCTTTTAGTATGGCTTTAAAGTCTATATTCAGGTCAATGAGTATGCCCGAATGAAGATCGAACACCCATCCATGCACAATAGGATAACCATTGCGCTGGTAGCTTTTCTGCACATTGGCAGTTTTGATCACATTGGTAGCCTGCTCCTTTACATTTAACTCCACCAGCCGGTCGTAGCGCTGGCGCTCATCTGTAATGGCATCCAGTTCCTGGTGATGCATTCTGTACACATCGCGTATAGTGCGCAGCCAGGGGTTCAGTATGCCCATGTCCTTGGGTATCATGGCGGCCTTCACGCCACCGCAATTGTAATGTCCGCACACGATGATGTGCTTCACATCCAGGTGCTTCACAGCAAAATTGATCACCGCCATTACATTCAGATCGGTATTGTTTACCAGGTTCGCAACATTGCGGTGCACAAACACATCGCCCGGCTGCAATCCCATTATCTCGTTGGCCGGCACCCTGCTGTCAGAGCAGCCTATGTACAGATAATCCGGGGTCTGGTCACTGGCCAGTTTTTCAAAAAAATCAGCGTCACGGGCAGTCATTTCCGCTACCCATTTCTTGTTATTCTCGAAGATCTGTTCGTACGAAACCATAATTGCTGTGCCAAAGGTAAATGAGCCAAAGTCAAAAACGAAAAGATTATTCCAAATAGCGTATATGTCTAATACATTCTTAAAATATTTAGTTACCTCAAAAGATTATTCAATTAATTTTACCCGGTTAAAAAATCCTTAAATGAAATTAGTTACTTACGCAAACGGCGGCCAGCCCCAACTGGCTTTCTGTATTAATGATAAACTGTATAACGCAAACGCTGCCAACCATCTGCTGCCTTTTACCATGGCCGAGCTGCTCAGGTATTGGGAGCGTACTATAGACACCATGCGCCGCACCGAAGAGGATATAAAAAGCGGCAGGATTTCTGCTGAAGGCCTCCTAATGGCCGGCGCTGATATTTTAGCGCCTGTGCCCAACCCCACCTCGTGCCGCGATGGCTATGCTTTTCGCCAGCACGTGGCAGCCGCCCGCAGGAACAGGAAGGTTGATATGATCCCCGAGTTCGATCAGTATCCGATATTCTACTTTACCAATCACAATGCCATACAGGGTCCCGGCCCCATTCACTGCATGCCCGATCATTTCAAAAAGCTCGACTTCGAGCTTGAGGCTGCCATCGTGCTTTGCAAAAAAGGCAGGAATGTGAAAGCTGCCGATGCCGACCAGTATATCGGCGGCTACATGATCATGAACGATATGAGCGCACGCACCCTGCAGATGGAAGAAATGTTGCTCAACCTCGGCCCCGCAAAGGGCAAGGATTTCAGCACCGTCATCGGCCCCATGCTGGTCACACCCGATGAGCTGCAGCAATATAAAATACCCGCCAAGCCAAACCACATCGGCGACAATTACAACCTGAAAATGCGCTGTCTCGTAAATGGCATACAGGTGAGCGAAGGCAATATGGGCGACATGGACTGGACCTTTGCAGAGATCATCGAGCGTTGCGCCTATGGCGTCGACATACTGCCGGGCGATGTTATCGGCAGCGGCACTGTAGGCACCGGCTGTTTCCTCGAATTGAACGGAACCGGCAAGCTCACAGATCCCGATTATAAAGAACAATGGCTGCAACCCGGCGATGTGGTGGAAATGGAGATAGACGGCCTTGGTCATCTTTCCAATACCATTGTTGCCGAAAAAACCAACTGGAGTATACTTGCCCTGAAGAAAAAAGAATAGACAAGTAAGTATTTCATTTATAAAGGCTGCCTTAGCGTAGCCTTTTATAGTTGGCATATATTTTGCAGTATCATTTGAAATGATTCTACATGAAAAAAATGACCTGCTTATTTGTTTTTATCATTTTGTTTATACCTTATATACAAGGACAAACATTTTCGTTAGCACTACAACCAGGAAAGCAAGCATTTACTGTTTATTCGCAGTCAAACTTTCCGGGGTACCAGGGCGGTAGAAGAACGTGCATTGCAACTAAAACAGGTGGTATTATAGCAAGTGCGGGCTTTGTAACCACTTTAGTGGGATTAGTGGTTATTATCGGTAATACACATCTCCTCGCATCTGGATATTCAAATGATGCCAATATTAATTCTGGAGTTAGAATCGCGCAGGCTGGTGGAGTACTTGCATTGCTTGGGGGGGTTATAGGATTAGTAGGTGCTATTCACGATCATACGGAATATAAAAGATGGAGTATAATTGCACCGCAAAGAAACAAAATAGGGTTAGCTTATAATTTTAATTAACTGCATTTTGCGTGTAACTGGGTATTGTTTCCTAAAATAAAGATACTAAAAAGGCTACCATTTGGTAGCCTTAATAATTCCACTTATCAATCCGGTAACCAATAGCAGTCCTGTTAAAAAAAATTCGTGGCGTCATTGTGCAAAAACATTAAGAGATATCATTCAAAAAACTATTTACTACATTGCAACCCATTATGACAATAGGTATCATTGGTTCAGGTGCTATGGGGGCCGGCATAGCGCAGGTAGCCGCTGTGGCAGGTCACAATGTCGTGGTCTGTGACAGCAATGCTGCTGCGCTTGAAAAAGCAAGGAATAGTCTTGCCTCCACCCTTCGTAAACTGCAGGAAAAAGGGAAGCTCAATTCAGCAGATGACGTGCTCAGCCGCATTTCTTTCACCGTCATGCTTGGCTCCCTGGCAGGCTGCGGACTCGTCATTGAAGCCATCATCGAAAAACTGGACGTCAAAAGATCCGTTTTCGCCGACGTGGAAAAGATCGTTGACCCCGAGTGTATTCTCGCCAGCAATACCTCATCGCTTTCCATCACGTCCATCGCTTCGGCATGTGCCGACCCGTCGCGTGTGCTCGGCTTGCACTTCTTCAATCCCGCGCCGCTTATGGCCTTGGTGGAGATCATCCCTGCCATACAAACAAATGCAAAACTAGTTCCCATAGCTAAGCAACTGATGCAGCAATGGGGCAAAATGCCCGTTATTGCAAAAGACACCCCCGGCTTTATCGTCAATCGCGTGGCACGCCCATTTTATGGCGAGGCGATCCGTATTTACGAAGAAGGCATTGCCGATATCACCACCATCGACTGGGCCATGACCGAAACCGGCGGCTTTCGCATGGGGCCGTTCACACTGATGGACTATATAGGGCACGACGTGAATTACGTTGTTACAGAAACCGTTTTCCAGTCGTTCTTTTACGATCCGCGTTACAGACCATCCTTCTCACAGAAGCGCTTGCTCGAGGCCGGCTGGCTGGGCCGCAAAACCGGCAAGGGCTTTTATGATTATGCCGAAGGCGCCACATTGCCGGCACCTATAAGGGACACCGTCCTGGGTATGGAGATTTTCGAGCGCATCCTCGCCATGCTCATCAACGAGGCGGTAGATGCTGTTCACCTCGGTATTACGTCTGTTGCCGATCTTGAGACCGCAATGACAAAAGGCGTAAACTATCCCAAAGGCCTGTTGCAATGGTGCGATGAGTGGGGCGCCGACAGGTGTCTCGAAAAACTTGACAGTTTGTACAACGAATACCACGAGGACAGGTACAGGGCCAGCCCTTTATTAAGGAAACAGGCTATGGGAAATAAAAAATTTGTTTAATTTTCGGATATGAAACGACTAATACTATTTGTTTTTTTGTCATTCCTCGCCCTGCAGGGTTTTGCCCAGCTCAATAATTTTATGGGTATCTACGCTGGCGCCGGCCTGGCAAGCAAGTATAACTACGATGCCGGCATATCCGGCGGCTTTGAGTTTCTGAAGGGTCTCGGCAACCGTACCGCATTGGGCGCCACCCTCTTCTACCAGGGCTACGCCTTCCATGTCGACAACGAAGCATACTCGGCAAAGAACGGCACCGGCAATGCGGGCTTCACACTACTCAATAAAAGCAGCTACATATTCATTGCGCCCAAGCTCAGCCATGGCATAGGCCGCGGCGAACTGGTAAAATACTATTTCGATGCAGGCGCCGGTTTCAAGATGAGCGGCACCGAGAACGTTCGCAAATGGGACTTCAGTCACGGATCAGCCCCCGGCAACTACGACAGCACCATCAGCACCGGCGGCAACCTCAATTCCCTGCTGTTCCGCCTGGGTTGCGGCCTTACCGAATACGCGCACCTCAGCGGCAAGTGGTGGTTCACATTCAACGAAGATGCTGGTTTTCTTGTCAACACTATTTCCAAGACCAGCGACTTTGACAATCCATCGCCCTCACGCACACCTTATAGTCCCAATAAGCTTAACCCGGCCTATTTTTCTGTGCAGATCGGCATCACACGCAGCAGGTATTAGTTTCTAAAAGAAGGAAAGTATGAAAAGGAGCATGCTGGCAGTACTACTTTCTTTTTTGTCTGCTCACTCCCACGCGCAGGGCCTGTATGGTATCGAGGCTGGCCTGTGCAAGGCAACCATCAGCAAGAGCAAGATCACGCCGGCATTGGAGGGCTACTATATGAAGCGTTTCACGCGCAGTGTCTATATAGGCGCCGCGCTGTCCTTCCAGCGCTACTCATTTGTTTATACCGACAAAAGCCTTACGCCCGGCAATGTACGGTTTGGCGATGTGCTGAGCGTTTCGCAAAAATGTTCTTATTTGTTTCTTGCACCCAAATTTGATCTCGGTATCGGCTACCGCAAATACTGGCATGCCAATGTGGCTTTCGGGCCGGGCATACTGCTCGGCGGCCAGCAGTACACCAACAAGTTCGAGCCATTCTGGACCGTCCCCTCACCCTATGGCCGCGACACCACTACGTTCATCACCGCCAACAGTATTCCCATTTTCAGGGCGCAGTTGCGCGCTGGCGTATCCAGGCGCATCACCACCCTCGGATTCTGGAACATTATGATCTCTGCCGACTATACTTATCTTCCCGGCAATATCAGTACCGCAAAACCTAATCTGCAGACAAATGCATTCTGCTTCACAGTTGGTGTGATGCATAAATACCCGCAGGTTTTTGTGGAGTATTAAAACGGATTATTTCAGAGCAATTCGAGCGTGATCATCTGCTGCCACTTCTTTTGCTGGGCTGGGTTGGTGCCGTGCACGGTTTCCTGCTCGTAGGCCTGCTGGCGGCTTTCATATTCATTGCTCACCTCAGCGTAGATGCTCAGCAACTGCTGCTTCACATCGGCGGTATTAAAATCAAAGCCGTTCATGCGCTCCCTGAGCTTGCGTGTATAGATCTCACACAGGTCGAAGTGGCCTTGCTCATGATCCAGTATCGAGGATATCTTGGCATCAGGCCGCACCCACGACTTGTTTACATAAAACGTATTGTACACCACTATCTCCGGCTTGCCATCAGTATTCACAGCTCCCGTTCTGAAACCGATACCACAGTGCGTTGCCGCGGCCGACTCGTCGCTGGCTGCTTTCACTTCTCCGCGAAAGTCTTCCCACGACAGCTTCCTGTGTTCGTTCCATTGAAATTCTGATGATGACACATCTGCCGCTGCCGGACTGGCTGATACTACATTACCGGGCTCTGCTGATTTCCCCTCCTTGCTGTCTTTAGCGAAGGACGCAATACTTTGCGCAACAAAAAATAAACCAAGACTGAAAGCATATACACATTTCCCTACCGCACAATTCATTTATGCTGTTTTTTTGAAGTTAAAAATGAGGTTAAAAATGAACAATGTAAAATTACGTAAAAAGGGAATTATTACCTCAGTTTGTCATCAAAAATTTACAAATTGCCGACGCTTTTCTACAGCATCATATCCGCTCCAATCCGGCTTTTGCGCCTGTTTCATTTACTGTCATGTCATTATCAATAACATTCATTTCTATGGGTAAATGGGCGGCTTTGGTGGCCCGGTTTTTGTGTCGTAACCGTCCGTGCGGTTTTGGTAGTTACGGAGGGGTTAAAAGTGAACATTTTTGGTGAACATTACTCTGTGAGCAGAGCGGCAAAGTGGTAAAACGGATGTTTTCAGTGCAGATCGCGCCCTGCGACCATGGCGTTCTGCGTATACCAAAATGATACCAGCAGCATACCCGCGCGGCATCGTAGTTTCTAATCTGCAGTCTGCAGTCGATCGCTTCCTCCATATTGCTTTGTGCTACAACTCTCGGCAGCACACATTTTCTCTCCAGATATTTCATAGGTAAGAAATACCCTTTTCGGTTAGTGTTCCATGCTGCGTAAGTGTATCAAAGGTGGCAAATACGCTACCTGCATTTCCAATACCCATCTTTTTCCAACACGTTTTTTTTGCTGCCAGATCCGCCACAGGCTTGTATCTGCATGATCTGGCACCCTGTTTTTGTGAGTATCTTTTCGTTTTTCGTGTTGATTCGCGTTTTACATTTGTGCCAAAAAACAAGGATTTTCTCTATCACTGCTTAATCAGATAAACAAATGAAAACGACGCATAGCCCCACATATCACGCCCCGCAAGCGGCATAATTTAACTCCCGCACCATTCACACTATCGCTCATAGTACTTTTCACAAACCAAAGCGATCCCTATTTTTGCCACTTCCCGTCATTGCGGCCACATCATGCCGCAACCGGTCATTTCATCGGCAAGTCATGTAATCAACTAACAAACTATTCCACAAATGGACCCCAAACTCAACGAGCAGGAACAAGCCCGGAACTTCTATTTCAACACAGACTTCACACAAGACCAGATCTGTGAATTGCTCAACATCAATCGGAAAACACTCTACGGCTGGATAAAGGAAGGTGGTTGGAAAAGTGCCCGGTACGCAGCCGCCCACGCACCCACTCTGCTCATAGAGCAATATTATCAGCAGTTAGGTGCCATCAACAACCACATTGCGCAGCGCGAAAGCCAGCCATGGCCTTCAAAGGAAGAGGGCGACACCATCCGCAGGCTCACCATGGCTATAAAACATATCAGAACCATGAAGCCAACTGTTGTAGAAAATATCCAGGTATTTCATGCCTTCACCGATAAACTTCGGAAAAAAGATCTGAAGCTCCTCCAGGAAATTACACCGCACCTCGACAAACATATTAAAAGCCTTACCGAAGACGGGCAATGGCTCAACTACTCGCGCACGCAACTGGAAGAAGCTGCCTTGGACAAAGAATATGGAGAATGGGTTGCAGCCCAACAGCAAACACAATTGGTCCCATCACCCACAGCAACTGCACCAACCCCACCGCCCGCCGGCGATACCCCTCCTGCGGCGCCGCCCGGTTCACCGGCCCCAACGCCTCCTCCCTTCATCAATGGGGTCACCAATGGGGTCACGGACACTCCCGAAAACAACCTCAAACCCGCGCCGGACAACACATCTGAGAATAGGAATAATATAGACTTATCCACAAAAAAAACAGATCCCCGGCCCGAAAAGAGAAAAACACCAGGTGAAAACTTTTCGGCAAAAAAAATGGAGCGCCTGCGCGACAACGACCCGTTAAAGTATTGGGCCATTCGGCTGGCGCAGATACGCAAAGACCTCGGAATGCCCGAAGACGACGACTCCAGCGAGGCAGCTTAATTACAGGCCAGCCATTGGTCAGAAAACAAGAGCAGCGGCGAAAAATTAATGCAGATAAGTACGTTTAGCTTCTACCTGTTTCACGAATATTTCAGTTTGATGCTTATATTTACGAGTGAGCGGAAATTTGTAAAAACACGCGAACAAAAAAACATAGACAACAATAAAAAAACAGAACCATGAGAAAAATAATTTCATTTATGCACATATCCCTCGACGGCTTTGTAGCAGGCCCGAACAGGGAAATGAACTGGATCAAAGTTGATCAGGAGATCTTTGATCATGTGGGTAAACGGATAGGCGAAGGCGACACTGCGCTTTATGGACGGGCAACGTACCAGATGATGGAAGGCTACTGGCCCACAGCGGGCGACAAGCCGAATGCCAGCAAGCACGACATCGAACATTCGGCGTGGTATAAAAAGACGCACAAGGTTGTGCTGTCAGGAACAATGAAGGATGCGAAGCTGCCCAACACAACAATTATCAGCGACAAC
>CAYNGS010000005.1:0-6955 GCA_964396625.1 uncultured Flavipsychrobacter sp. | reverse complement strand
TTTGGCAGCCCGACAGCAACGCACGCACTTATCCAGCAGAACCTGATCGACGGCTACTGGCTATTTGTTAATCCAATCATTCTCGGGCGCGGCATTCCGTTGTTCACAGACATCAAAGACAAAATAACACTAAAGCTATTGACCACCAAACAATTTACCAGCGGGGTAACGGAACTCAACTATATAGTGGACAGGCAATAACACGCCTGATCGAATGAACTTTATAGGAAAGAAACTATGACAAAAAGCAAATTATTGCAAATGAATAATGTGGGCATTGTCGTTGAGTCGCTCGACAACGCCATTACTTTTTTCTCAGAGATAGGGCTGCAGCTTGAAGGAAGGGCCACGGTTGAAGGTGAGTGGGCCGGACGTGTAACCGGCCTGGGTGATCAGTCTGTTGAGATCGCTATGATGGTTACCCCCGATGGGCACAGCCGTCTTGAGCTTTCACGATTTATAACCCCTCCCGCTATTGCAGACCACAGAACTGCCCCTGTGAATGCCCTGGGCTATCTCCGTGTCATGTTTGCCGTTGATAACATTGATGAATTGGTACCAAGGCTTACGAGGCTGGGCGCCCGGTTAGTAGGTGAAGTGGTACAGTACGAAAACGCCTACCGGCAGTGCTATATTCGCGGAACGGAAGGGCTTCTTATAGGCTTGGCAGAAGAACTTGGCAAAAAATAACAGGTAAAACAAAGCGATCGAATTTCAGTGGCTTTCGTTTAGTGATCTGCATTCGGTGAGTGGTGTAACCTGCGCGCCGCCGTTGGTCAGGAAATACGACCAACAACGGCGGAAACCCTCATGCACCATATTATTTATTTGAATTAACTTTGCCGCCTCATTTGCTGCATGGAATTACCAAGAGGTAAAAAAGTTTATTTCGCTTCCGATTTTCATTTGGGCATACCCGACCACGCTACGAGCGTAGAGCGTGAAAAACGGATATGTAAATGGCTGGATGAAATAAAACACGATGCCGCCCAACTGTATCTTGTCGGCGATCTGTTTGATACGTGGTTTGAATACCGGCATGTAGTGCCGAGGGGCTATACCCGTTTCCTCGGCAAGATAGCGGAGCTCAGTGACAGCGGGCTGCATATAGAAGCCTTTACCGGCAACCACGATCTCTGGATGCTGGACTATTTTGAAAAAGAATTTGGTATACCGGTGCATCACAAACCCGTAACCCGCGAGATCAACGGTAAAAAGTTCTTCATAGCGCATGGCGACGGGCTGGGCCCGGGCGATACCGGCTACAAAGTGCTGAAAAGCGTATTGCGCAACCGCGCCTCGCAATGGCTGTACCGCAGGGTGCACCCCGACACAGGTGTGGGCCTGGCCGGGTGGTTTAGCCGGCTGGGGCCAAAGCATGCCGACAGCCCGGCTAAGGAATTCATGGGTCCGGAAAAGGAAATGCTGGTGCAGTTTTGCCTCGAAACACTGAACCGTGAGCATTTCGATTACTTTGTTTTCGGTCACAGGCACCTGGCCATAGAATACCCGCTGCCGCAAAGCAGCCTGTACATAAACCTCGGCGACTGGATACGGTATGATAGCTATGCGGAGTTTGATGGAGGAAATTTGAAGTTGAAATATTATACCCCTAACCCCTAAGGGGGAACCATGAATTGAGCTGTGGGCATATTTTTGAAATTAGGAAAGGTAGTGAACAGAAAAGATGGTTTTAACTTCTGACTTTTAACTTAGTAATGAACTTTTAACTTTTGACTTCACAATGAAGCGCACATTAATAATGATACGGCACGCAAAAAGCAGTTGGGCAAATCCGCTGCAGAGCGACTTTGAGCGGCCACTCAACGACCGTGGCAAGGAGGAAGCTCCGGCAATGGGAAAGAAACTTAAGAAACTCGGCATCATCCCCGACCTGGTCATTTCCAGCAGCGCAAAGCGAACAAAGCAGACCGCAAAAAGAATAGCGGAAGAGGTGGGTTATGATACAGATAACATTAAATGGGAGGAAAAATTGTATCATTGTATCCCTTCGGTTTTTGAGGAGCTGATCTACGAACTGAGCGATAAGGTGAAGACCGTGTTTATTGTGGCACATAATCCCGGCATCACTTCGTTCGTCAACCAGCTATCGCCCGATTTCAGCATAGACAATATGCCTACGTGCGGTGTGGTGGGCGCCCATGTGGAAACCGAAGAGTGGAATAATTTCTCCATCGCCAAACGAAAAGTATTTTTATTCGAACATCCCGAAAAAGAACATGACAACAAATAAGACAGTAATACAGATAATTGCCCTTTTAGAAAAGTTATTTGAAGAGCATTTTGAGAAAAAGCCGGAAACCATCGAAGCGCTTGCGGTTTCGGGTTCAGACCGGCGGTACTACCGCATCACCAGCGGCAAGACGGTGGCAATAGGCACCTATAACAACAATGTAGCCGAAAACAATACCTACTTCTACTTTACAGAGCTGTTTCGCAAGCACGAGATAAACGTACCCGAAGTATACAAAATAAACAAAGACCGCCGCGCGTACCTGCAGCAGGACCTGGGCAAGAAGTCGCTTTTTGATATGGTGACGAAGGAGGGATATACCGAGCCTGTGCGGAAACTATACCACAAAGCGCTGGCACAACTGGCCAAAGCGCAGTGGATAGCCGGGCGCGATGCCGACTACAAGCAATGCTTTGCCGCAAGGCAGTTTGATGAGAAGGCCATCATGTCTGACCTGCTGTATTTTAAATACTACTTTGCCGATCTGCAGGGCATCAATTACGACCGGTCGCTGCTCATCAGCGAGATGGAACTGCTGAGCAAGGAGCTGGGGCGCATACAGCCGCAGACACTGATGTATCGCGACTTCCAGAGCCGAAACATAATGGTGCATGAAGGCAAGATATACTTCATCGATTTCCAGGGCAGCATGCAGGGACCACCGCAGTACGACATTGCGTCGCTGCTGTGGCAGGCCAGGGCACAGTTGCCGGGCGCATGGAAGGAAGATCTGCTGAACGGCTATATAAGCAGCCTCAATGACCTGCATGTGCCGCGCATGGATGAGATCTATTTCAGGCGTGGCTATGTACAGTTTGTGCTGGTGCGCCTGCTGCAGGTGCTTGGGTCTTATGGCTTCAGGGGGCTGCTGCAGCACAAGGCGCATTTTATCACCAGCATAGGCCCTGCGCTGAAAAATCTTGAAACCTTCCTGTCCGACCATCCGCAGACACCCGCATATCCGGAACTGAGATCGCTGCTGGAGAAAATTTCTTCGCCCGAAATGCAGGATAGATACACTACCGCTGCCAGCGAGGAAAAGCCAAAGCTGGTGGTGCAGGTAAACAGTTTCTCGTATAAAGCAGGCATCCCCAAAACAGGCGTTCACGGCGGCGGTTATGTTTTCGACTGCCGCGGCATCCTGAATCCCGGCCGGTATGTGGCCTACAAATACCTCACCGGCAACGACGAAATAGTGCGCCAGTTCCTGGAGCGCGAAACGCGCATGCCCGATTTTATGAACTATGTATATGCACTGGTATCAATAAATGTGGAGGACTATATAGCCCGTGGTTTTGAGCAGCTAAGTGTATCGTTCGGGTGCACCGGCGGCCAGCACCGCTCTGTATATGGGGCTAACCAACTTGCTGCCTACCTGAAAACGCGCTACAATCTCGACGTTACAGTTACCCACTGCAACGAAGAGAAATGGCTGCTGCAGGAAGAAGTCACGGAATCGAAAACCGATAGGTCCCCTAACTAACTGCTACAGAAACTAAAAAAGGGTTGACATAAATTCCACCCTTTTTACTCCATAGTGCTAAAACAAAAACACTTTATTCCTCCGGCCTGCCGGATACCGGTGGCAAGTCGACAGGGTTGCTGACATTGATATTGCGGACATTGTTCACTTCCGGCCCTTCTGATTGCGGACTTGGGCAACCATGATAGGGGTCCCTGTTCAGCTCGGCTACATTTTCGCCGGTGTAGCAAACTTTTATTGAGTTCTTCTTAGGATAATATCCTTCGTAAGAGTATGAGCTGGTCATGCCAAACCCTGTATTGGTGGGATATGACTGAGACTGTGGGGCAGTGCGGTCGGCTTGAGGCATTGCTGTTTCCGGCACGTAGTTGTCATGCAAAGCTGCATAGCCGCGATAAGGTTTTACCCCGAGTATAGCCAGTTGGGGATTTGTGGAGTTAGTGGCGTTTGGGGTTTCGCAACAAATGAAGTAGCCTGCATCGCCCTTGCATACCTTGAAGTTCTCGGCATACTGGGTTTTATAGCAGGAGGCAGTTCTCCGGTTGGATGATATTTTGCAAACCTTGTCGTTCTTAACACCACATACATTGATGGGGGCGCTTTGTGCTTCGGCAGTGCAATAAGCAAACGCTGTGATCGCAAGTGCCATTAATATCTTTTTCATAATTTCTGTTTTTTGAGTTCGCCTGAAATTTGTTATCAAAGAGATAGTTGTAAAAACCGTACCACCGCAGTGTTAACGAAAAGAAAAAAGGTTAACCGTCTGAAGATCAGGCTGCTAACGCCTGTTGTCTGCGCCTTGCACAGGCACCGGCGCATTTACCGGCGGCGCGCCGGCATTCGCGTACGGGCTCACAACAGGGGTTATATTTGTGTTGGCCGGCGCACTGTAGATATAGGGAATGTTGAACGATCTTGTGGGGTCTGCGTAATCGGCATTACCTGTATATGGGCTGGAGTGTATGTCTGCAGGCCTGTTGTTTTGCATGCTGTTGTTCACATAGCTAGCATTGTTCTGTGCGTAGTTGGTAAATTGGTATGGAACGGGTGCTGCGTTGGTGGTAACGATGTTTCCCTGCTGCCCCATTGCCAGGCTGTGGAGTACTATCATGCAGGTTATCATTATTGCCGTTTTCATGGTTTCACGGTTATCATTCCGATAACCGTATGAACGGTCAGTAAAACCACTCCATGGTGTATTAAAGAAATTGTAAAAAATAAGTATGAGACCTTATGCAGACCCCGTTAATAGACGTGGTGGTAATAATGATGCCGGTTGCGGTGGTAGTAGTGGTGGCGCGGCTGTACCACGCACGAACTGATGAAAAGCAAGGCAGCAAGCCCCACCAGCAACACAGCTTTATTATTGAAATTCATTAATTGTTTACTTTATATGTACTATACTAAAACATTGCCAAGTTATGAATAAAACGTGTTCTTAGGTCATTTTGTTGTCATTATTGATTTAGTCTCTATGTCTATTACAATAAATAATCAGATCAAAGGCCGTTATTCAGTATTTTTGTGTCAAATTTATTTGAAATGCTGAAGACAGGAAACACCATTGTGAGTATTTATACGGAGATGACCCCCAACCCGGAAACCATGAAGTTTGTAGCTAACAAGCTTTTATACCCCGGCAAAAGCATTGATTTTCCCGATGAATCTGGTGCGGCTCCGTCTCCGCTTGCAAAAGAGCTGTTTGCCTTCCCATTCATTAAGAGTGTGTTCATAGCAAGCAATTTTGTTACCCTGACCAAGACGGCCGGCACCAATTGGGACGATGTTATACCAACGATAAGGGAATTTCTGAAAGAATACCTGGAAGAAGGCAAAACAGTGATCAACGAAGACCAGATAGTAGCGAGAAAGAACGATAATACCGTAAGTGCGGATGATGGAGATGTTGTGGTGCGTATAAAGGAACTGCTGGAAAACTATGTGAAGCCGGCTGTGGAAATGGACGGCGGCGCCATCAGCTTCAGGGGATTTGAGAATGGCACCGTGACGCTGATGCTGCAGGGCTCATGCTCCGGCTGCCCATCGTCCATGATAACGCTCAAATCGGGCATAGAAGGCATGATGAAGCGCATGATACCGGAAGTGAAGGAAGTGGTTGCAGAAGCAGAATAAGACTGTTTGTTTAATATTTAACGGCGGTCGTATATGGCCGCCGTTTCTGTTTGATATAAATGCGCCTGATTTATCCTATTTTTATCCTTTAGTTCAGGAGGATCGACCCCTTTACCTTTTTTAACTTTTTTACCTTCGCATGAGCATCCAGAATAATTATGTAGCCATAATGGCCGGCGGCATAGGCAGCAGGTTTTGGCCGGTAAGCCGGACACATTATCCCAAGCAGTTCCTCGATCTTCTCGGCACGGGCCGCTCACTGATACAGTGGACGTATAACCGCTTCAAACACATATGTCCTAAGGAGAACATTTACTTTATTACCAACGAGCAATATATAGCCACACTAAAAAAACAAATACCTGAGCTCAGTGACGATAACATCATCAGTGAGCCATCAAGAAAGAATACTGCGCCATGTGCGGCTTACTTTGCACACAAGATAATGGCCAAAAATCCCCTGGCGAACATCATCATGTCGCCGGCAGACCACCTGATCATGGATGAACATGCGTTTGAACGCACGGCACATGAAGCGCTGGATTTTGTGGCACACCACCAGTCGCTGCTGACACTGGGCATAAAACCTACACGTCCCGATACCGGCTATGGTTATATACAGTACGATCCCGAGCAGGAAATGGACAAGACATACAGGGTTAAAACCTTTACTGAAAAGCCCTCCCTGGAGCTGGCACGCACGTTTTTAAAAAGCGGCGACTTTCTTTGGAACTCAGGGATATTCGTATGGAATGTGCAGACGATCATGGATGCGCTGGAGCATTTTCTGCCGGAGATGAACGAGGTGTTTTCACAGGCTGCAGACGTGTACAACACCCCGGCAGAGCGTGACACGATCAGTAAGCTTTACCCCCACTGCACCAATATATCTATAGACTACGGCATTATGGAAAAGGCCCGCAATGTGTATGTGATCCCGTCTTACTTTGGGTGGTGCGACATGGGTACCTGGGAGTCCGCTTATGACAATTGCAGCAAGGACTACCTGGGCAATGCGGTGCTGGGCAATAACGTGATGGTTGTGGACGCCACCGAGTGTATGATAAAGGCGCCAAACGAAAAAT
>CAYNGS010000004.1:0-20576 GCA_964396625.1 uncultured Flavipsychrobacter sp. | reverse complement strand
ACGTACAAGCACAAGGGCGCGCTGTTGCTTAGGCCGGACGACGAACATTTTATGCCGCTGGAAGACACGCGCAAATCGAAGATATACGAAGGGCTTACTCCCTTGCTGGACAGTGGTGGATTCAGGCAGTTTGTATTTGAGGATGCTGCTTTTCATATTGCGGGCAGCGGCAGTCTGGGACTGCAGCGCTACTGCGTGCTGTGTTACAGTAAAAAGAAGGGGAAGCACTATCTTATCGATGTGAAGGTAGCCAGAACCTCCTGTTACAACGGACTGATAAAAATAAAACAGCCGCGATTTAAAAATGAAGCGGAACGGATAAACAACGCCGCCTACCTGATGCAGTTCAATTCCCCTGCCTTCTCGGCCACAGTCGATATCGACAAAAAATGGCATGTCGTTAAAGAACTGCAATACCAGGCCGACCGGATGTCGCTGGAAGATTTTGGAAAAGATTTTGGCACCTTTGTAGCGGTGGCCAAAGAACTTGCTGTGCTGATGGCTTATGCCCAGATCCGTAGCAGCGGCCATTCCGGAGCGTCTGGTGCGGATGACCTTAAGCGATTTGCCGACAAGAAACAATGGCAGAAAGACATCATAGATCTAAGCGCGGTGCTGGCAAAAAGGAACAATAAATACTACCGCGAATTTACGAAGACCGAATAGAGGCTGATTACAACGTCCACCAGCAGGGCCTTCCGAATTTGTAGGAAATACCGGCATTGACAAGCCCTTTGTAGCCAATCCCCAGTTCAGCAAATCCGGCAAGCCGGCCACCAACACGCACGCCTATCGGTGTGTATTGGATCTTGATCACATTGCGTCCGTCGGTCGTAGTGATGCCGATGGCATTAGGTACTGGCTCGGCCGTGGTAGTTGTGGTTGCGAACTCAGGGCCGGCTCCCAGGAAAGTGTAGACCTCAAAATACTTCCTGAATGTATAAACATAGTAGGCCTCGAACGCAATTGTCGTGACCTGTTGCCGGTAGGTGCTGGTTACAACAGAAGGATGATAAGCGTCTGTATATTGTCCTGCTGCGCTGGTCACTCCGCCGGCGATACCGAACGCCAGGCAGCTGAAAAAATGGTAGCGGAGTGTAAAAAACGCGTTGCCGGAATTGTAAGTCAGCTTTTTGTTCGGGTTGTTCGATATCTGGTCAGAGAACTGGTCCCCGGTGACCAACCCATAGCTCGCCGCCAGCTCCAGTTGCCCTTTATTAGACGGGCATTGCCCGCACACATTGAGGCATGTGATGATCAAAGCTGCTAAAACGATATTTGTCCTCAGGGATATCATTGACTGTAAATTAAGGAATAACGCCCACTTACGGTACACAGGCTCGTATCGGCATAATTTTTATGACGGCAGATAAAAAACTTCGTATGAAAAACAAACAGACACTGTACATTTTGACTATTGCAATCGCTCTTTCTGCCGGCGCCTGCAATAATGCAGACACAGAGAAGGCAAAAGATATGGCCGACAGCGCGGCCGCAAAGATGGATACCGCTGTGCAGGATGTGAAAAGGGGGGCCGAGAATGCGGCAGGCGAGGTAAGGAATGCACTGAGCAGCAATGAAGATTCCAACTTTGTGGTAAAGGCCGCGCTGACCAATAATGCCGAGCTGCGCATACTGCAGGCAGGTATAGATAACGGTACGAATAAAGAATTAAAAGCACATGCGCGCATGATGTTATCAGATCATAAAAAGCTGGGCGGAAAGGTTAAGTCTTACTCGTCTGGTAAAGGTTATATACTTCCCGACAATGATAAAGGTAAAGCCGACGATGAACTCGCGAAACTGAATGAAAAGAAGAAGGGTAGTGAGTGGGATAAGGAGTGGGTTGACCATATGGTATCGGCCCACGGCGATGCTATCAGCATGTTCGAAAACGGTCGTGATAAGGTAAAGGACAACGATCTGAAAACGATCATATCGGATGCGCTACCCACGCTGCACTCCCACCTCGACATGATGAAACAACTGCAGGACAACATGGGTAAATAATTTCCAGGGTGGGATCAATCGCCAACTTGCGTCAGTGGCTGTTTTATTAAACACTCACTGACGCGATTTTACCATCTGTTATGGTCTGAATTTCAATAATTGTATCTGTGTTGTATGCAAGTATTTCCGGAAGTTTGCAGCAAATGATTTCCAATGATACAGCAGGACTTCGCAGCCGTCTTCGCAAATGAATGGGTAAACGCCTGGAATGCACACGACCTTGACGCCGTTATGGCGCACTATTCCGACGATATATTATTCTATTCACCGTTCGTGATAAAACTGAATAATGACCCATCGGGATGTATCACCAACAAGGACGATCTGAGGAATTACTTCGCACGCGCACTGCAGTCATATCCGGCGCTTCATTTTACACTGCATAAGACGCTCGTGTCTGTAAATTCAGTTGTATTGTATTACGATAGTATAAACGATTTGGTGACAGCAGAGTTCATGGAGTTCGACAAACATGGAAAGGTCATCAAGGTGGTTGCACACTATTCGGACTGATGACCTGAATAATAATATCATGGAGATCACATCGGTAACCTCTTTTCTTGACTATTACGAGCGTCTGCGCGAGCGTACGCTGCGTGTTATTGATGTTGTGCCTGCAGACAGAATGGACTGGGCCTACATGCCCGGCAAGTTTACTATTGCCGATACGATACGGCATATAGCAGCGATGGAGCGAAACATGTTTGCCGAGAACGTGATGCTGCGCCCAAGCCGTTATGCCGGTAGTGGAAAGGATATTGCAGATGGTTGTGATGCAGTGCTGGCGTATTTTCACGAGATGCACAGGCAGTCGGTAGAGATCTTCACCATGCTCACACCCGCCGATCTTTTGAGAAAGTGCCCTAACCCCGGCGGCGAGATAACCACATGGATATGGCTGAGAGCAATGACCGAACATGAGATACACCACCGCGGAGCGTTATATCTTTACCTTAACCTGCTCGGCGTAAAAACACCACCCATGTTCGGGCTAACCTCCGAAGAAGTCCGGCAGAGCAGCCAGGAGAGGAAGTAAGCTGGCCAATAGTTTTAAAAAGAAGAAGGTGCCATCGAAGAGGCACCTTCTTTACTATGTTGCAGTGATGAATGTTATTTCAGGCCGAAAGCTTTCTTAACCTTCTGTACATAATCAAGTTTCTCCCACGTAAAGAGCTCTACTTTCATCGACTTTGTTTTGCCGTCAGCGCTCTTAAACGTTTTTGTTACGGTAGACGGTACGCGACCCATATGGCCATAAGCGGCAGCTTCGCTATACATTGGCTGGCGGAGTTTCAGACGTTCTTCGATGAAGTAAGGGCGCATGTCAAATACTTCGCTCACTATCTTAGCTATCTGGCCATCCGTCATTTTTACTTTCGCGGTGCCATAGGTCTGTACATAGATGCCCATAGGCTGCGCTACACCAATAGCGTAAGACACCTGTACCAGCACCTCGTCGCAAACGCCTGCAGCCACAAGGTTTTTGGCTATGTGGCGGGTAGCGTAAGCTGCAGAACGGTCTACCTTGCTCGGATCCTTGCCGGAAAATGCGCCACCGCCATGTGCGCCCTTGCCACCGTATGTATCTACGATGATCTTACGGCCTGTAAGGCCGGTATCGCCGTGCGGTCCGCCAATAACGAACTTGCCGGTGGGGTTGATGTGGTATTTTATTTTATTGTTGAACAGGTGCTTGTGCTGGGGATAGCTTTTTAACACACGTGGTATCAGTATGTTCTTTACATCTTTCATGATGGCTTCCTGCATCTTCTTTTCTTCAGCAAAGTCGTCATGCTGTGTAGAGATAACGATCGCATCGATACGCACAGGCTTGTTATCATCGCTATATTCAAGTGTCACCTGGCTTTTGGCATCGGGGCGAAGGTATTTCATTTGCTTGCCTTCTTTGCGTATCGCCGACAATGTGAGCAGCAGGTTGTGCGCGAGGTCGAGCGCAAGAGGCATGTAATTGTCTGTTTCGTTGGTTGCGTATCCGAACATCATACCCTGGTCGCCCGCGCCCTGGTCTTCTTTTTTCTTTCTTTCCACACCCTGGTTAATGTCGGCAGACTGCTCGTGTATTGCAGAAAGTACGCCGCAGGAATGGGCTTCGAACATATACTCGCTCTTTGTGTAGCCTATACGCGCTATAACCTCGCGGGCTATTGTCTGAACGTCAATGTAGGTTTTACATTTTACCTCACCTGCAAGCACTACCTGGCCGGTAGTAACTAACGTTTCACAGGCGATCTTGGATTGAGGGTCCCACGCGAGGAAGTTATCGACGAGCGCGTCTGATATCTGGTCGGCGACTTTATCAGGATGTCCTTCTGATACTGATTCTGATGTGAATAGATACGGCATTGTTATTTTTTGATTATTTGTTCCTAAATTTTATTGGGTGCAAATGTATGAATTGTATATGTGCAATACTAATTTTCACAGATAAAATTAACTTATTATGCGACGTCCGATATATTGATCGTTTCAAGCACCGCCATTTGCCGGAAAAACAAGATGAAATGTCGAACCCTTGCGTTCCTCACTCTCAAACCATATGGCGCCGGAATGTGCTTTCGCGATCTGCATGGAAATTGACAAACCCAATCCATGTGGCGCCTCGCCCGATGTGCCGGGCATTTTAGCCTCTGAGAAAACATCGAAAATAAATGGTTTTTTTTTCTCCGGTATACCCACGCCGTGGTCTTTTACTGACAGATGAACTTTGCCGGCATTCAGTTCAAGATCGATCTCGATGGCTGAATCGGGGTGGCTAAACTTAATCGCATTATTTACCAGGTTATTGATAACCCGCCAGATCTTTTCTTTATTTACAAATGCCTCTATTTCCGGATTATTTGCTGTGAATACAAGGCGCTGGTTTTTGGCCGCCGCGCGCACGGCAAACAGGTCTATGCAACTCTCTGCCAGTTTATTGATGTTTACCCATTCCTTTGTAAAAGAACCTTTATCCGTAGATGCGGCAGCCTCAAGAATATCTTTGCTGAGATTAATGGAATTGTCACATGATTCTTTTATGAGGTCCAGCAATTCCTTCTGCTCAGTGGTAAAGGTTTCGGCCTCGTCAATGAGGATGTCGGTAAGCCCTTTTATAGCTTTGATAGGACTTAAAACATCGTGGGCTGCCGATCTCAGTATCCGGCTGCGGTCTTTGTCTCTGAGTTCCAGCTCTGTCAGCGCAATTTGCAATTTTTCTTTTTGCTGGTTCACCTGTTCGTTGAGCCGGGTAAGTACTCTGACGTTTTCGCGCGAGCTGTTTGCGTTTCTCACCATCAATAAGATAATAACAACAGCCATAAGCACAACGAGAACCGCAACAAGGAGGTATATCTTCTGATCTATGCTCTTCTTGTTCAGCAGCGATATCTGGTATTGCCTTTCCAGGCTTCGTATTTTTCCGTCCACATCAGACGCCATCAATATTTTGTTACCGGCAATAAAAGAATCATCCAGTCTTGTATAAGTTTTAAGGTAGCTGTAAGCAGACGCGTAATCTTTTTCATGATCATAGTACTGCCATATCAATTTATTCAGGGACAGTTCTACCTGCTTGTCAGGGATGGTGTCCAGTTCTGCCTTAATATTTGTTAACAGCTCTTTGACAGCCGAAAGGTCATTGGTGCTGAAATACAGGTTGGCCAGCTTCTCCTGGTCTATGATCGCATCCGAATTTGCATATCCTTTTTGCAGGTTGATAGCGATACTTTTTTTGAGTAAGGTTTTGGCGGTATCGTAATTTTTCAAAATAGTATACAGGTCAGCCATATTTCCGTAAACCACGGCTTTCGCAGAGATATATACGCTTTCATTTTTATTATAGTGATCATAATTCGAGTCGATGTATGCTAATGCTTTTTGGTAATACAACATGGCGCTGTCGTATTTTTTTGCATGATAGTAAGAGAGCCCTGTGTTATCCAGCAGTTCCTGCCTGCGGTAAAAGAACTTGAACAGGTCCTTACACTGCATGCTTTCAAAGTAAGAATTCCGGAAATCATTGGCAGCCTCCTGGTACCGCTGCTGCCGGTATAATACCATGCCGAGGCTGTAGCTGAATTGGCTAAGCGAGCAGGCGTCGCCATGATCTTTAGCCAGCTTTTTTGCCTTATAATAGTAGTCGTAAGATTCACTGTAGAGGCCTTTCGCAAACAGGGCGTCGGCCTTCATATTATTGGCCTGTATGTATTTATCTGCCAGGTGCTCCACCTGGTTGTTTTCCTCTAAAACCTGTATGATGCTGTCAGCATACAGGATGTACATATCATTGTCCTTAAAATCTTTCTTATAAATATCACCGCAATACGCATAGTAGTCCATCTGATCCATCAGGGACAGGTTCTTATTGCCCGCACACGCAGACATCACCATTTTCAGCGCCTGAGTCTTATTTCCTGCATCATATACCTGTTCTGCCCTGTGTATGACGCTGTCATAGAACGGCGTATTTACAGGTATTCGATTTTGTTTACCGACGCATCCGGAGAAAAAGAAGAGTAGTAATCCGACAGAGGCCAGTTCAGGTTTAAACACGTGGTAAAATTGGATTGAAATTAATTTGTAAATATACGAAATGTGCCAGAATACGTAAAAAGCAGAGACACCCGGTGCGGCGAAACTGAATTGTCCAACTATTGAACGGATAGTTAGGCCGCTTCCTTTCCCCATATCATTTTTATCACTCGTTCGGCCACTTCTAAGGCTGTTTTTTTATCTGGGCTTTCCAGCGCAAACCACTGCACGGTTTCCTTGTCTTCTTTGAGACCTATGTCGCCATGATGCAGGTTTTTGACCGGCTTTGCTGATGTTGCGGTATTGTCTTTAAACATTACCTTGTACACTTTCATAACACAAAGGTCGAAAGCAAAAGCCGCGGCGGGCATGACACGCGTTAATGAATTGGATGATATTTATCACCCAATTGGATATTGTCAACGTGCTCACGATCGTGCCAATGTGATCGATCTGTTGTTGACAATCCGGTAATGCCGATCTCAACCGCCAGGATGCCGGTAACGATAAAATAACCTGTAAATTCCTATATTATATGAATATTAAATGTTACGTTTGCTATCATGAGATGCATGCTTCTTACCGGTTTTAGAAAAAATCTGCTTGCGGTCTTATTGTTGCTGCTGATCGCTGCCGGTTGCAAGACGGTGTCTTTATATGATCAGTATGCCTACACCCAAACCACATCGGCCAAAGTGGATGCCATGAACTTAATGGACATGGCGACAGAAGATTATTCAGCGCACACACAGGATGTAAAGCAAGTGATGACCACAATGGACAAGCTATATGAGTACGAACGAAACCGCAAAAATGATAACGAGACCTCGATACAGCTTTGGGGAAAACTGAGGGACACCAGCGGGCATTTGTTTTATGGCTTTATTAAACTCTGGAAAAAAGACGGGAAACTGGGCAAGGGCTTCATCGACGAGTCGAAGGTGGAGGTGGGCGAGGCATTTGATATTATAGCGCAGTTTGAAAGCAAAAAGCGTAAATCCAAATAACAGTAATTATGGCGACCATGGATACTTCGCAGTTGTTTGACACCCTGAAAGCTGGTGTGATAGCGCTTGCAAAAAGCACGCTGCAGGATTACGTCAGCCAGGCGACACAAGACGGCCAAAACACGATCGACCAATTTGCATCGGACATCGAACGCTGGGCGGAGAAGGTTGCTTCCGGTGATCTGACAGTGGACAATGTAAAGTTCCTGGCTGAGGGTAAGAAAGAACTGATGGAGATGAAAGCATTAGAGCAGATCGGTATCGCCCGGATAGAGATCGACAACTTCAAGAGCGGTATAGTAGACCTCATCGTTACCACCATCTCCAAGATGTTATAGCCTCCCGAACCGGTGCCGCGTAATTATTCTACTGTTACTGATTTGGCCAAATTCCTGGGCTGGTCCACATTGCAGCCACGCATGATGGCAATATGGTAAGCTAATAGCTGCAATGGTACGATAGTGATCAGCGGTGACAAAATTTCCTCAGTTTCGGGTACTTCAATAATATGGTCTGCAAGGGCACGTATCTGCGTATCGCCCTTATGCACTACTGCAATTATCTTGCCCTTGCGGGCTTTTACCTCCTGCACGTTCGAAACGATCTTTTCATAGGCGCTCTTGTTGGTAGCGAGGAACACGACCGGCATATTTTCGTCAATAAGCGCTATTGGTCCGTGTTTCATTTCTGCCGCGGGATAGCCTTCTGCATGAATGTAGGATATCTCCTTCAGTTTCAGTGCGCCTTCCAGCGCCACAGGAAAATTGTAACCCCTGCCGAGGTACAGGAAATTTGTAGCGTTTTTATAAATAGCCGCTATTTCCTTTATCTGCGCATCGAGGGCCAGTGTTTCCTCTATCTTCCGGGGTATGTTCTCCAGCTCATATAATATCTCGTGCAGCTTGGATTTGGGAATAGTACCCTTTACCATGGCTATCTGCAAAGCGATCAGTGTGATCAGGGAAATCTGGGTAGAGAAAGCCTTTGTAGACGCTACACCTATCTCGGGGCCTGCATGGGTATAGGAGCCAGCGTGGGCTGTGCGCGCGATCGAAGAACCGATAACATTGCATATACCGTAAATAAGCGCCTGCCTGTCCTTTGCAAGGTCAATAGCCGCCAGCGTATCAGCCGTTTCGCCAGACTGGGAAATAGCAATGACCACGTCATTTTCACTGATGATCGGGTTCCGGTAGCGGAACTCAGATGCATATTCTACCTCCACCTGCACGCGGGCGAGATCTTCGATAAGGTATTCGCCAATTAGCCCTGAGTGCCACGAAGTGCCACATGCTGTAATGATGAAGCGTTTGGCATTGTCGATGCGGTTTATGTATTCGTTCAGGCCTCCCAGCTTTATCCAACCCTGCCGGGCGTTCATGCGCCCGCGGAGGGAGTCTTCGATGGCCTTGGGCTGCTCATAAATTTCCTTAAGCATGAAGTGCTCAAAGCCTCCCTTTTCGATCATCTCGAGGGAAAATTCCAGCTTTTTTATTTCATGCGATTTTTCAACGTTGCCGAGGGTCCGGATAATGTAATTCCCATCGCGGTTGATGACAGCGTATTCCTGCTCTTCGAGATAAACCACGTTCTGGGTATATTCGATAATGGGCGAGGCATCCGATGCGATATAAAATTCGTTGTCACCTATCCCTATTACAAGGGGGCTGCCTTTGCGCGCAGCAATAAGCTGGTTGGGATTATTTCGGTTGAGCACAACTATAGCGTATGCGCCTACCACTTCGTTAAGTGCAATGCGAACGGCATTGTCGAGTGTCGTGTTTTCCTTCTTCTGAACTTCTTCTATCAGGTTCACCAGCACTTCAGTATCGGTATCCGAATGGAATGAATATCCTCTCTTTGTCAGCTCTTCTTTAATGGCAGAATAGTTCTCAATGATGCCGTTATGTATAATGGCAAGATTGCCCGACTGCGAGAGGTGCGGGTGGGCATTTACGTCGTTTGGTTCGCCATGTGTCGCCCAGCGGGTGTGGCCGATCCCAATATTTGCAAATACCTGGTCCTGCAGCACAACCTTTTCAAGGTCGCTCACTTTGCCCGCTTTTTTAAAAACGGTCATGTGGCCATTAAGCAAGGCAATGCCCGCACTGTCGTATCCGCGATATTCAAGGCGTTTCAATCCCTTAATGAGGATCGGGTACGCTTCCTTATTACCAATATAACCTACAATGCCACACATAGTTAAAAGTAAAAGAGTTAGTTACTGTGATAACTTCGAATATACAACAAATAATTTAGGCCGGTAAACTGTATCTGTTGTACCGTCAACTCCGTATTTGCCACCGCCGGCTACCATGTGGAAAGCACCGTAAAAATCCTGGGTTCCGCTGATATGGAGATGGATGGTATCGTTTTTGGCCGCTATTGAAGACATTACCTCGCGGGGAATGTCGATAGTGAACGTGCTGACAGGAGTTGCGATACCGTCGCGGGTAAAGGAATGAATATATCCATCCATGACGGCCAGCGGCGTAAGACTTGTAAGCGGATAGCGGTCGGCGATATTGTAGGGTACGCCAGCCCCTATGTCTATCGGGTCCGGGTAAGTAGCGCTGGCAATACCTACAGGGTACAATCTTTCAGGCGCGAAGAAAGGACTGACGTTGTAGGTGCCTGGCAGCAGCGTGAACTGAAGTTCTGCCTTGTTGATCACTCCCGCTGGCAGGCTCTTTATTCCCGGTATGACCACATCTATACATGGCCCCGGCTGATTTTGCAATGCAATGATCTGGTCGTTTGCCGCCGTTGAGTGGATCAGGTTGTTGACCGGGTACTGGCTGTAGTTGCGGGTGATATTGTTAAAGTGGCCGCAGTTATTGTTGGTGCTGAAGTAATAGGCCGAAAAAGAGTCGGCTGTAGTGGTGGTACCCGTTGTGTGGTGGTACACTAAAATGCTGGCTTCCGAGTAAACATCGGCCCCGTCGAGCTGAAAATAGGGCATTGCAGTGCCCGACTGCCGTGTGTCGGCAACGCGAACGCAGATACCGTTAAAGTTAGCGATGAAGTCGCCAACCGGATTTGTGCTCGTGTTCGTAAGCGATGTCTGCGCGACGCCCAGGTGGCTCATAAGCGCTGGTACTTTCAGACCTATGCGCAGGCCGGGATAATTGTTTGGCAGTATGTTTAACCCAAGTGAATCCTTAAGGTGATAGGTGTTTACCGTCGTTGGCGCACTTAGCGGGTTCAGGGCATCTATCGGCTTGGTACTTGAAGAAAGGTAAGTATTAAAGCTCATGCTGTCCGACATATAGAATACCTGGTAGGTCTGCGTCAGCGACTGGTTCGCGGTATCTCCGTAAGTGAACCCGCTATAGGGCAGCACAAGGATTGCCGAATCCACGGTCTCATTGGTATAAAGAGTAGGGGAGAAGTCGCTGGGTATCAACTGGAAAAACGTAGCGCCGGTCATGGTGCCGAAGAAAGGATCAGTGATAGAACCCACGGCCTGGTATATCTGGATGCCACCGATATTGGTGCTGGTCACGGTTGTGTCGTCGAAGTAAGTATGCGTGATGCAGGGCAGGCTCACCGAATAAACATTTACCTGGTTATTGGAGGGCGACACCCTTGAGTTGATGATGGTATTCTCTTTACAACCGCTTTGGGTAGCAACCAGGCCGGAAATAAATAATATAATTGCCGCGAGGCTGCGCAAACTATGCTTCAAAATGTAAAAATTTAAGGGCTAAGATGATAAAAGATATACTAAGACTCTGTTAAGCTTTTATACAGGTCTAAAAGTGGCGTCACATCTTCTTTCCAGCCGGTTTCATATTTAAGAATTTTCTTACTGCGGCCTGGCTTCAGCTCATCAGTTACCTTTTTGTCCATTTTGTCGGAGCCAAACACCACCACATCTGCACTTTTTCCGGCGCCTATGGTCAGGGCCATGTTGGTACCTTCCTTGAACGGATCGAGATCCTTCTCCTTTATCTCGTTGCTGATCAGCGCTTTCTTCATGAAGTTGCTGTGCAGTTTTTCTTTGAACTGGTTGGCCTGTGCGGTATAAATGATCTTGGAATAACCAAAAACAGGCTCCTTTTTATAAGTTGTTTTCAAGTACAGCGGCACAAGCGAGGTCATCCAGCCATGGCAGTGGATAACGTGTGGCGGCCATCCGAATTTCTTAACCGTTTCCAAAGCGCTTTTGCAGAAAAATATCATACGCTCGGCATTGTCTTCAAAGAAAACATCCTGGTCGTCGCGGAATACTGATTTGCGTTTAAAATAATCTTCGTTGTCCATGAAGTACACCTGCAGGCGGGCATTTGGCAAAGAAGCAACCTTGATGATAAGGGGATAATCATCCTTATCTATGATCACATTTATTCCTGAAAGGCGCACTACCTCGTGCAGGCGGTGGCGGCGTTCGTTAATGACCCCGAAACGAGGCATTATTACACGCACCTCCAGCCCGGCATCAAACGTTTTTATTGCAAGCTTATTGAGAATCTGAGCAAAATCAGTAAACTCGGTATAGGGTGAAAGTTCGTTAGCAATAATTAAAACACGTTTCTTTGTGTCTGCAGACATTGTAAGATTATTAATTAATATAAATTATCGAAATGGTCTGCAAAATTACGAAAATATTGAATTCCAACCGTAATTTGCATCCCGGCAGGTTAAAATAAATGTATGATCATCTTTAGAAAAATACAGGATTTAAAAAAATATATATCCGGCGAAAAAAAGGCGGGACGCGCACCAGGCTTCATTCCTACGATGGGAGCGCTGCACGCAGGTCACCTGTCTCTGATAGGCAAAGCAAAGGCAGACAATATGTTAACGATATGCAGTATTTTCCTCAATCCTACCCAATTCAACGATAAAAAAGACCTGGAAAAATACCCTGTATCCACAGAAGACGACATTGAACTGCTGATAAAAGCCGGTTGTGATGTATTGTTCCTGCCGTCAGTGGATGAGATATACCCCGGTGGCGAATCTGCCATCAGGGCATACGACTTCGGTTACCTCGATACCATACTTGAAGGGGCTAAAAGACATGGGCATTTTCGTGGCGTTGGGCAGGTTGTGGGGCGTTTGCTCGAAATAGTTGAGCCCGGAGCATTGTACCTCGGCCAAAAGGATTACCAGCAGTGCTTGGTGATAAAAAAGCTGGTGGCAATAATGGGGCTTACAGAATTGAAGGTTGTTATCTGCTCAACCATGCGCGAGGGGGATGGACTTGCCATGAGCTCACGCAACCGAAGGCTCACGGAGCCGCAGCGTGCAATAGCCGGTACCATATACCAATGCCTGGTCTCCATAGAGTCGAAGCAGAACACCTGTAGTTTCGGGGTGGTAAGAAAGGAATGCGAGGATATTCTGCGGGCTAAGGGTTTCGATCCGGAATATGTGGCGCTTGCAAATGCAGGCGACCTTACTTTACTGGACGATTACAAAAAAGATACGCCGATGGTTGCGTTGATCGCGGCCAGGATCGGAGACATACGATTGATCGATAATATTTTGCTTGACGCCTGATGAGCGTGGGTGACTTAATTAGAACTTTGAGCCAGACAATGAACGTAAATTTAGCGCTTGGTATAGATATAGGTGGTACAAACACATCTTTCGGAATAGTAAATGCCGATGGCGGGATATTGCTGAAGGGCACTACGCCCACGGTTGGTTATGCCACGGTTGAAGAATATGTTCGGGCGGTCAGCGACGTGTTGATGCCGGTTATCGATTCGGTAGGTGCAAAGAACATCAGGGGTGTGGGTATAGGCGCTCCGAATGGGAACTTTTTTACCGGTCGTATCGTGTTCGCTCCCAATATGCCGTGGCATGGCGATATACCCATCACAAAATTGTTTGGCGATGCACTTGGTCTTAAAGCGACCCTCACCAACGATGCAAATGCAGCGGCAATAGGTGAGATGATGTATGGTGCCGCCAGGGGGATGAAGGACTTTGTTCTGGTGACGCTCGGTACAGGTCTCGGCAGTGGCTTTGTGGCCAACGGGCAGATGATCTATGGTTACGATGGCTTTGCGGGCGAACTCGGCCACGTGATCGCTGTGCGCGACGGCCGGAAGTGCAATTGTGGCCGCAACGGCTGCCTTGAAAGATATGCATCAGCAACCGGGATAGTGATAACCGCTGAACAATGGCTGGCGGAACGTACAGATGACACAATATTGCGAAACCCGGGAGGGAAGCTGACAGCGAAGATGATACAGGACGCTGCGCAGCATGGAGATCAGCTGGCACTTGAAATATATGAGTACACCGGCAAGATACTGGGACAGGCGCTTGCCGATGCGGTTGCGATAACGTCGCCGCAGGCTATAATTTTCTTTGGTGGTCTTGCGCGTGGTGGCGATCTTATACTGAAACCCGTTCGCAGGCATATGGAGGACAATATGCTGCACATTTATAAAAACAAAGTAGCCCTGCTGCTTTCTGCCCTGCCCGATGCTGATGCTGCAATACTTGGGGCGAGCGCCTTAGTGTGGTAGCGACAGGAGCTTTTTTGCCCGCGGCTTGAATATATTGTACGCTAACTCAATAAGTGTGGTTTCTCCCTATACACTTTCCAGACAAACTCGCTGAACAACGTATTTGCCCACGCAAACCAGGGCCGTGTGAATTGTGATGCATCGTCTTTGTTGTAGGATTCATGAATAAAGCCGGTGCCCACATTGGAGTGCTGCAGCAGGTCTATGCACATCTTTATCTCGGCATCGTCGGTGCTGGTGAGGCCGCGCATGGCAATGCTGATGGGCCAGATATTGTTCATGCCGGCATGCGGGCCGCCAATACCTTCGCCGGCCGCACCCTTAAAGAAAAAAGGATTGTCGTTCGACAGTACAAATTTCCGCGTGTTCTTATATACGGGGTCGTTATGCATTTCGGGTATCAGGTAGGCAAGGGATAGCAGGGATGGTACATTGGCATCGTCCATCAGGTTGTGGCTGCCATAGCCATTTACCTCGTAAGCATATATCTTGCCGTATTTTTTTGTCTCTGTTTTGGCATCATCGTCTATGCCGGTAGCTATCTGTTTCATAAGCTCATTAAGCTCATCCGTATTAAAGTCAAGTTTGGCCTTCGATGCTATGGTGTCCAGCATCCCCAATGCTGAAAACGCAAAGAAATTTGCAGGAACAAGATAAGGGTATATAGTAGCGTCATCACTGGGCCGGAACATGGAGCAGATCATGCCATTTGGCCTGGCGGGGTAGCCATAGCCGCCGAGGGGCAGAGTGTCTGTGCCAAATTCCGTTTTGCGCATGAAGCTGTAAGGCCCCTTGCCGTCAAAACGCTGTTGTTCTTTAAACGTTTTCACCACCAGCTTCATCGCCTCTATCCACTGTGCATCAAAAGGCGACGCGTCTCCGGTCTCTTTCCAGTAGCCGTGTGCAAGCCTGATGGGGTAGCAAAGGCTGTCCACCTCCCATTTGCGTTCGTGAATACCTTTCTGCATCTGGGTGAGATCGCTCTTCCATTCACCCTGCTTATGCTCATTTTTATAAAAAGCATTGGCATAGGGGTCTTTAAGTATGCATTTCGTTTGTCGGTTGATAACGCCTTTTATCAATTGCTTCAGTTCTTCATCTTCCTTGCACAACGGCAGGTAAGGCCACACCTGTGCCGACGAGTCTCTAAGCCACATAGCGTCTATATCGCCTGTTATCACATAAGTATCCGGCTTCCCATCTACTATGCTGAAATCGACCGTGGTATCCAATGTGTTTGGAAAACAATTCTCAAACATCCATGCCAGTTCTTTGTTCCCAATATTCTTTTTTACGTCGGCAATGACTTTTTCCACAGCCTTGCTTCTGAAATTCCGGTCTGCCTCGGGTATACGCACCACCGGTAAGTTCTGTTCCGTGCCCCAGGCCGTTGTATATCGCGAAAGTAAGATAGCCGATGTCGCCAGTGATGTTTGTTTTACAAAGTGCCGCCTGTTCATGTATCAAATAATTAATAGCCCGCCAGGCGGGCAAATGAAATTTCTAAAAAGTGGCCAGCAGAGTATGTGCATCAATAAAAGAAAAACCATACTTTTAATGACCTCTAAATCTGGTTCAATAAAGCTAATGGTATTTTGTATATTCTCAAAGCTGGTTCAATGAGTATTCTTTTCAAAAGCATTGCCGTAAGGGGTATTTTTATTTTTTGTGGGCTGTTTGCAGCCATACCCGGCTTGCAGGCACAGACCGCAGCCAATTATGCCGACCCGTTCGTGGGCACTGGCGGCCACGGGCATACCTATCCGGGTGCCACTGTTCCTTTTGGTATGGTACAGCTCAGTCCCGACAACGGGACCGAGGGATGGGACTGGTGCAGCGGCTACAATTACGGAGATTCTGTGATCGAGGGATTCAGCCATATGCACCTTAGCGGCACCGGCTGCGGCGATTGGTGCGATATTTCTGTGATGCCAAATACAGGCGCCATACCGGACCGCAAGGAGCATTTCAGAGTCGGCTTCAGTCATAAAAATGAAGTAGCGCGGCCCGGGTTCTATAGTGTAAAACTCAACAATGGCATTAAAGTATCGCTTACGGCCACTGAAAGATGCGGGCTGCATAAATATGAATTTCCAAAGGGCAGCAAACCAATCGTGTTGTTCAATATGGCCTTTATGATCAATTACGACAGCACCACCGAGTCGTCTCTGGCTAAGCTGAATGATTCCACGGTCGTCGGTTACCGCTATTCCACGGGTTGGGCGAAAGTGCAGCGTGTGTATTTTGCTGCGCGCACTTCAGTGCCGATCGAGCAGCTTCACACCTACAACGTGGTTAGGATCAAGGGTGCCAATGGCGTGAAAGGTAAAGTGGAGAACGGGCAATTGATCTTTGGAGATCCTGGCGGTAGACCGATACTGATGAAAGTGGCGCTGTCCACTGTAAGTACTAACAAAGCATTGCTGGCGCTGGATGAAATAGATGGCTGGGATTTTAGCCAGGTCGCAAAAACCGCCGCCCGGAAATGGGAGCAGGAGATGGCTAAGGTGCAGGTGAAAACAAGTAACGACAAGCTAAAGAGGATATTTTACTCCGGCCTGTATCACACTTGCATGGCGCCTGTGCTGTACTCAGACGCGGACGGTGAGTATAGGAATGCAAATGGGAAAATATTAAAAATGAAGAACGGGCAGCGGTACACAGTGTTTTCCTTGTGGGATACATTTCGCGGACTGAACCCGCTTTTTACGCTGACACAACCCGAACGTAATGTGGATATACTGAACAGTATGCTCGCGTTTTGCGATGAGAACGGCCTGCTGCCCGTATGGGACCTGAGTACGTGGGAAACAGGCTGCATGAGTGGTTATCATGCGGTTCCTGTGCTGGCTGACGCGATCCTGAAAAACACGCCGGGCCTCGATGCGGAACGAGCCTATGCAGCGATGCAAAAAAGCGCGTTCCAGGAGGTCAGGGGCACTAAAGACTATGTGAAGTATGGTTACCTGCCACAGGATAAGGGTGGCTATAGTGTAACAATAACTTTGGAGTATGCCTATGACGACTGGTGCATTGCACAGGTGGCGAAAAAACTTGGTAAGACAGAGGATTATAAAACTTTCATGAAGAGGGCAGAGGCATATAAATTGCTTTTTGACAAAGAGACAGGCTTTATACGGGCCAGGAACGCCGACGGCCAGTGGACAGCCCCTTTCGATCCCTATTTTACGTCTACTGAGGAGGGGAAGGCGATGTATGAAGAAGGCAATGCATGGCAGTACACTTTTTTTGTTCCGCACGATGTGCGTGGCCTCGCAAAAGAGTTCGGCAGCAATGATAAATTCGTTCTTAAACTGGATTCTTTATTCACGGTCAGCTCCAAACTGAAGGGTGAAAGCGCGCCTCCGGACGTAAGCGGCCTCATCGGCCAGTATGCACACGGCAATGAGCCCAGCCACCACATCGCGTACATGTATAGTTTTGTGGGCCAGCCATGGAAGACACAGGAAAAGGTGCGCTTCATCCTCGACTCAATGTATCATGATGCGCCCGATGGCTATGCAGGCAACGAAGATTGCGGGCAGATGAGCGCATGGGCTATATGGAGTATGATCGGTTTCTACCCGGCCAACCCGGCCAGCGGCGAGTATGTGTTTGGCAGTCCCGTGTTTGATGAAGTGACGCTAAAGCTCCCGTCGAACCGGCAATTGCTTATAAGAACAACGAACAACGCCAAGGACCACCCCTACATTCAGGGTGTAAAGCTTAACGGGAAGCCTTATACAAAGACATATATCGATCACGCTACATTGCTTAAGGGCGGGGTACTCGAATTTGCAATGGGCGACAAGCCGAATAAAAAATGGGGCATCAAACCCGAGGATTGGCCATCTTCCGTGAATTAAGCCAGGAAAATAGCTGGTTATTTTTTGCCGGTCTGCGGCAGCTTGATGTATGCCTTTTGGTATTCGTGCAGCGCACGTATGATCTTCGAAGCATTTTTCCATTCGAAAAGATGAATGGCCCAAAGCGTAAGATGTAGCAACGGGCTGGCATGGATCAGGCTTTCTGCCAGTTGTGTGATGTTGTTATCCCGGTCAGCTATACATTTATCATAGTCCGCGCCGCTATACTTCGTCAGTTCCTCAGCAAAGCACCACGCGCCGTCGCGCGCATTGCCAATACTGAATTGTATGAGGATGGAATTGTAATTGGTGGCATGAAGGCCCATAAGCGACAGCAATGGGGAAACCCTGTTGAGCTCACCGATAACCTGGTATGTCAATGATGCGATGATAGTGTTGATGCTGTCAAAATCCTTCTTGCTGTCTTGCAGGTTTCCGCCCCTTGTTGTTTCCACCGCTGCTATCCCGAGGTCGAGATTAATGTGTGCATTCATGCCCAGCAGCAAATGTTGCAATACCAGCGGCCCTCTTTTAGACGTAGTCTTAAATGCCACACGCCACGCCCCGGTTGTTGGTTTTTTGGTTTTCCACTGTTCATAGGCTGTTAGGTAACGGTTTGCGAAAAGCACGTCAAGGGTTTCCATCCGTTTGCCATCTTCAAACTGGTTGTTCAGGATGCCCTGCTTCACGCTGTCTGTGACCTTGTAATACAGCGCAGCAAAGTAGCCGGCCCTGTCGCCGGTCTTAATACTGTCCTCAATTATTAACGCTAATCGTGAGAGTACCTCATCAATTGAATTTGCTGGCACTAAAGTGGTCTTTAATTAAACGTACAAGATACTCATAATGCATATATTTTCCCGGTTGACGTTTTCCGTGGTCTGCCTTTATTCGTTGTGCTATGGACGTCCTGCGGTCGTGCATAGCATAGTCAGCGTGACCTCGAATTAATGAGAGGACACACTCCGGGTCCTATCAGTCCGGATTTACTTCGTTGATGAGGGGCTGGTCATTTTCCGGGTTAATGACAAGTACCCTTTTCTTTTTCCCGATGGCATAAGCCACAATATCGCCGGTACCGCCCTTGCCTTTTGCTTTTTGTTCGTTCCAGATAGCTATTAGAATGTCAATGTCATCTACCAGCCGCTCGCCCAGTTCCAGGTAAAGCTGGTTAAGGTCTTTGTCTTTGATGCTGTTGAGTTGCGATCTATGCGCCTCGCCCACCGAATCATAAATTCGGTCGAATTCCCGCCGGGCTTCATCAGACGAAAAACTCTTAAGATATTCCTGGCGTTCATATGGCAGCATGACCTTCAAAGGCAGGCCCAGGGATACAGCGGTATTTGCAAACATAGTATCGGCGCCCTCTGCCAGTGGAGACAGGGCGGTGAAAGAGATAGGCCCATCCGGGCCGCTGCCGGCAGATATAATGTTTCTGAAGGCTTGTTCCAGAACAGGGTTTACCCTTTCCTTCTGCTCCTGGCTCAGAATTCGATGACCCGTAATGCCTATTAATACGTTGCCCATTGAGACATCTGTTTTGAAAATGGTACGCTAAGATATACCGCCATCTGACATTTTAATTGCCAACCAGGAAAAATACTGCCCGGAACGAGTCGACCTAGATTTGAGGAAGACTGGTAAGAACGTCTATATCCCAATTTCTGTGCTATTTTTTAATTTCAGCCTTCAGTGAGTTGAGCAAGGGCATCAGAAGAAAGATATTAAGGTCTTTCTGCTTTTCACTGTCGGTCAGTTCTTCATACGGTATTAGCTGGTCATGAATTTTAAGAAGTTCTTTTGCGGTGTTTTTTGCGGCTCGGTCTTTTGGCAGCACGCCATATCGGTAGTTGAGCACCATTTTTTCTGCGCACCACCTCTTGTGTTCTGTTGGTGCTATGATGGGAAACGAACTAACAATATTTTCCTGGGTTAAGGGCAGGCATCCCAAGTTCTTCATTATGTTCATTTTTACAGCCATGTGCCTGGCAGCATAACGGTTTGCGCTTTTTTTGTGATAGGAAATATGTTCCCACCATTTTTTGACCGAAAACATTGGTCGCAGCTCGTCTGTTGTTTTTTTAGTTGCCGATGAAATGGCCTCCAGCACCAACATATCTATGTCTTTCTCGGTGAACGCTTCCTTTGTGCCGGCAAGGTCAAGTAATTTTTTCTCGATCGAGTCGACAAGGCTTTGCGGATCATTCACCTGCATCTTTTCTGTGAGCAATGCACAGAACTCGTATTTTATGGCGTAGTAGTAGTTAATGATCCTTGACAGCAGGTCTATGTACTCACGTTCTTCCAGCAGCCTGCTGCTTGTGCACGTGTCACCGATCATGTTCACAAAGTGGATATTTAGTTGTTTTTTAAATACTGTTGTCAGCTTTTCCGCATGTTCTCTTTCCGCGTCAAGCAGGCTCATAAGATTGGTGTCTTCAGGAAAGCAAACGACAATGGGAGCATCAAGATAGTTTGCCGACTTGCTGTAGAGAAACTGGCGAAGCCGCTGTGAAGCATCAATAAGTTCAGCGCCCTCATTTCCGAAAAAGTAGGCTGCTTTAATATTGCCCAGCTTTTCTAACAAGCCTTTCGATGCGTTGAAGTTTGCAAGAAATTTATTGTTCAGCAATTTCACGGGTACGAGGTCTATAAAATCAGCGCAGAAAGGGTAC
>CAYNGS010000003.1:0-21383 GCA_964396625.1 uncultured Flavipsychrobacter sp. | reverse complement strand
GCTGCAAGAACGGAGCAACAATGAGGGCAAGCAGCGTGCCGGATATGGCAATCTCAATAAGCAAAATAACATTCAGTTCTTCGTCAATAAGGGTCGAAGCGAGCAAAATAGTCAGGCACGAAACCGCTCCTACGAGTATCCAGTACAAGGCCTTCCCCGAATAATGATCTCCAAGAGCAGGATCAGTTGCAATCGGAACACGCTTCCAGACGTACCATATAACTACCATCAATCCCAGCAACGAATTGGAATACTGTAAGAGTATGAATAGCCGTACGGGGCCGACGTATATCTGCGAATCAACTGCATTGGGATCCGCAAGGTTGAGGTGAGTAAAAGCATCCCACAGCATATGAGACACTATGCCGATGAGCATCGAACACATCACCATCACAAAGTGCTTTCTGAAAAATGCATTCCAATTCAGATCAAGGCAGTTAGAAAACCTGGAGCCGATAGAGGTGGGCAGGTTCTTTATCAGCGGATCGCGTACAACGTTGTGAAATATAAAAGCTATTATGATAGCCAGCGGAAGATCAAACCAAAACATGCCCAGCCAAGTGTGACTATATTGCTTATGCTGATCGAACCTGATGAACGATTCAAAATCGGGAATAATACTGCCGATGACCAGCCCGGTGGAAGAAAATGATTTCCTTCGCGTATTCAAAAGCGGCAAAACGATAGCAGGATGCGAAAAAGTAAAAGGCATTGCTGCAAAAATAGTACAGTAACCCAGCATCACGAGTTAATTTACCCGATTCATATATTTTAGCGATTTTATTTTTTATTTTTGAGTTTCGAACAGAAACTATGGCATTATCCGGAATCCCCGTATTGAATTACCATGCAATAGACAACAATAACCTCACGACGGCATCAAGGAATGTTTCTGTTTCTCTATCGTCTTTCCGGCAGCAAATGGGCTGGCTGGCCAGCGAAGGTTATAAGACCATTGGGCCGGGCGAACTCAAGCAAATTGTGCTGAATAAGAAACGGGTCTCCGGAAAATTTGTACTGATAACTTTTGACGATGGGTATCATTCCCTTTTTGAACATGCACTCGGCATTCTTTCGGAACACGGATACACCGCCATGTTGTTTCTATCTACCGCTTACATGGGCGGCCCGTACGATCAGCATGACTTTTACTTTGTAAAACACGACAGGCAGCTCACGTGGGGCGAAGTGAAGGCGCTGTCTGCCAGCGGTTGGTCCATACAATCGCATGGGAATACGCACGTGAAAATGACGAGCATAGACCATAACGCGCTCCTTGATGAAGTAACGAAAAGCAAGAACCTTATAGAGCAAAACCTGGGTATACAGGTAGACTCATTTGCATTTCCATATGGGATATATAATAATGCGGTGATAAAACAACTGAAAGCTACAGGCTATCAGTTCGCATATTCCGTACATTCCGGTAAACTTTCTTCATCGTCAAACCGTTTTCATCTTCCACGGATAGAGATCAACAACATGGACACGATGGAGTCATTCATTACAAAGGTGCGAACGGGCCATACATCCCCATCGGAGGCCTTCAGGGCTAAGATCCGCGATGTGGCATTTGCAAATACTGCCGTTAAGGATTTAATTGAAAAATGGACACATAAGATGGGATATGGCAACCGGTAACGGAATCCATAAAACGATGATCACCTGGTGAACACAGAAAAAACAATTGAAAGAATGGCAAAACTGAATTTATCGGCACTGAAAAACAAGTTCTTTTTAGTGCTTTTCAATAACGGTTTTATTTCAGTGGTAGGCATTCTTACTTCGTCCCTTCTATTTCACGTACTGTCTATAGACGAAGCAGGGATCTGGTTCTTTGTTCAGATGTTTGTAGCGTTTTGCGAAGCCGCCCGCTGGGGTTTCCTGTCTACTGCTACCGTGGCATTTTATGCCGGGGCCGAGCCAAAAAGGGCAGCAACTGTACTGGGGTCCGTATGGTTCCTGGCGCTGGTATTAACTGCCGTAATATTGTCTATCAATGCCGCCGCTTACCTGCTCATACATACCAGTGATGTGGAAACACAACTCTGCGTGAAGTGGGTTGGTATCACGTTTCTGAGTTCTTTACCGGCCGATGTCATTTTTTGGCGCCTGCAGGCCGACCAGAAATACAAAGCAATGCTTTGGTACAGGCTACTAAACAGCCTCTCCACCATTGTCGCCTTCATTATTCTCATCTTACTGCACAAGTTCACCCTTGAAAATGCCTTGTTATATAACTTTCTCACCAACAGCCTTTCAAGCCTTGTCGGAATTTTTCTCAACATGGCCGGCCTTAAAACAATTATGAACCGATCGAGAGCATGCATTATGGAATTAGTGCATTACGGCAAGTATACCCTCGGCACTACCAGCTTTTCCGTAATGCTGGGTAACGCGGATACGCTGATCATTAATTTCGTTTTGGGCACGAGTGCCGTGGCAGTATATAATCTTGCCTCTAAGCTCCTGCCGATCGTGGAACTGCCGTTGCGGTCTTTCATAACCATTGGTATGTCCGAAATGGCAACATCCTTTAATCATAAAAACATGCACCAGGTTACGTATATATTTAAGAAATACTCGGGAATGCTCACCTGGGCCTTTATTCCGCTGATCATAGGCTCGCTGCTCTTTTCAGATATTGCCATTAATCTCTTTGGCGGGGCCAAATATCACGACAGTATCGCCCCCAATTTGTTTCGTGCTTTTATGCTCGTGGCCATCCTATTCCCCATCGACCGTTTTAATGGCGTGGCGTTGGACATAATTCACAAAACGAAAACCAATTTCTATAAAGTGATAATAATGCTTGTGGTTAAGGTCGCGGCAAATTTTGCCGGTATAGCAATTTTTGGAAACCTCTATGGCATAGCCTTTTCGTTGTTCCTGGTAACAGTGTCTGCAATCATGTATGGCAATTACCAGTTGCGCAAGTACCTTGACTACACGATCCCGGGTATTTTGATTACTGGATTTGTTGAAATGAAAGCTTTCATACGGGAGAATGTTAATTACAAATCGAAAGGCGGTTGAAATAACACTAATTTTAATTATTAATTGACTGGCTTTCTTTATATTTTTACCCAGACGATAGAGAACAAAGAAATGCCTTTACAATATCTAATAGATTGATAATAATAATAACGGATATTTGAATTTACTTTTTTATTATTTTTATTCGATATCTTGCTGTTTAAACAACAATTATATTAAATTGTGCTTCACAGGTTAGAAGCCTTGCAATAATACAACGATGAATTGGAGCGGTTCTAAATTTCCTAAGGTACTAGTGGTAGAAGACGATATTGCCATTCAGATGATCGTCACCCGTTCTATTGAGGATCAATTTGATGTAATAGCGTTATCTAACGGTATCGATGCACTTACCTTTCTGCAAAAAGGGAACCTACCTGATATTATAGTGGCAGACCTTAACATTCCTGAAATTGGCGGAATGGAACTGATCGAGCAACTCAAATCCAGTGGTTTTTTCAAGGAGATACCGGTACTGGTGCTTTCCGGCGACGAAAGTTCAGAAACAAGGATAAAATGCTTGAATGCTGGCGCCGACGACTATCTTGTAAAACCATTTAATCCGCGCGAGTTGGAGGCAAGGATGAAGGCAATTCTAAGGAGAACGGAAAAACTATTTCCTAACTGACAACGCTTGTGAATAGCACCTCCAAATCCGAGTCCGAGAAAGCAATCATTGCATTGCTGAACGTTGACGAGCAAACATACGACACCTTCAGCACCTGCGACTTTGGCGATGTATCATTAATGCAGTTCAAAAACGGCCTGGAATTGAGCCTCAAGTGGGAACAAAACAAGCTGAGTATAGTCGCTATAATTTCGCAAAGCGAGGCAATTGCACCACATGGCGTGAGCTTGTTGGAAACTTTGCAGCGAAACCGCCTGCCAGACGTACCCTATTTTCTAATCTCATACAATATAAACGAAAACATAACCAGGATCTGTATTCAGAGTGGTGTTGCTGACATTTTCAAGATACCTGTAAGAAAAGAAGGGCTGGAAACGAGGATAAATTTCCTTGTCAGGAATTGGAAAAGGATACGTGAGAAAGCTAGCCTCGAAGAAATAATACCGTACAAAATACCGGTTCAAAAACGGCTATTCGATATCCTGTTTTCGAGCATTGCGCTCATCTGCCTCTCTCCCCTTTTCCTGATATTGATGATCATTGTGAAGATCGAATCAAAAGGCCCGATCTTTTACTACTCATTACGCGTCGGAACAGGCTACAGGATCTTCAAATTTTACAAATTCAGGTCGATGTATGTCAATGCTGATAAGCGACTGAAGGACCTGGCTCATCTGAACCAATATTCAGGAGGTAAAGCCGCACCTGAAGTATTGAATACGAACATGCGATGCCAGGACTGTATCCGGAACGGAACGGAATGTCAGCAAATGCTCTACGCCGATAAGAATTCGTGGTGCGAAAAATATTATTTCAATTACAGGAAGGCAAAAGGCGGCTCGGCATTCTTCAAATTAAAGGACGATCCCCGCATCACCAAGATCGGGCGTATACTTCGCAATACCAGCATTGATGAGTTGCCCCAGTTATGGAATGTGCTCATCGGAGACATGAGTATAGTAGGTAACCGTCCTCTGCCACTCTACGAAGCTGAAAAACTGACGACTGACAAATATGCCCTTCGGTTCAAGGCACCGGCCGGCATAACGGGGCTGTGGCAGGTAGAGAAGCGCGGAAAGGGCGAAATGTCTGAAGAGGAGCGGCTGATGCTCGATAATATATATGCCGAAAACCACAGTTTAACTAACGATATTCGCCTGATACTAAAAACTATTCCAGCTCTCTTCCAGAGGGAGAATGTATAGTGTAAGTGGCGAACGTATATCCTGACAATTATGAGACCGATAGCCATACCATCATCTATTCAGAAACTATGGCAAGTAAACTCAGCACCGGCGGAAGAAACCATCGCACAAATTCAGAACAATTATGCGCAAATGCCAAAGGGTGCTATTGAGATATCTATTGTTATCCCCGCATACAATGAAGAAAAAAACATTTTAAGAACATTATTGTCGCTCACATCGAACATCACCGCGCGACCTGTGGAGATTATTGTGGTCAATAACAATTCAAAAGATAATACGGAGTCGTTGGTGAGGGCTGCAGGGGTCAAGTGCGTCCTTGAAACAAAACAGGGAATTACCGCGGCGCGCAATGCAGGGCTGGCCGTCGCCACCGGCAACTATATACTCAATGCGGATGCAGACTCCATTTACCCAGCCGACTGGATAGAACTGATGACAGCACCGCTTGCCCAAAATAATGTAAGTCTTACCTATGGCCGGTTTGCCTTTATTCCTACCGGAAAAACATCAAGGTTCAGCTATTTCTTTTATGAACATGCTGCCGATATAATAAGGGCTATCAACAAGACATTTCGCGAAGAGGCCGTAAATGTATATGGCTTCAATTCGGGCTATCGAAGAGAGCAGGGTCTTGCTGTGAATGGTTACGATCACCCCCCCGGCACAAACGAAGACGGATGGCTGGCTGTGAAATTAAGGAACCACGGCTTCGGAAAGCTACATTGCGTAAATGACAGCAGGGCCATGGTATGGACAGCAGATCGCAGGATCGAACTGGACGGCGGACTATGGAGGGCTGTTTTCCTGCGAGCAAAAAGAGTTCTTATACCCTCAAAAGAAGTAGTCATCCGCAAGGATCTCTGATGCTATTTTCGCCGGGCTTTTTCCCATACTGCGCTCTGTGTGCCCCTCGCGTAACGAAGAATTCCCGCCAGAACCGCGTAGTTCATCATACAGAAGTAGTAAGGGATGAAAAGCATTTTTATCCGCAGATGTCGTTTTTCGAATATCCACCCGAGCAATGCAAGCCCGTAGAAAAGCAACTGGCAAGCCAGCACAGGCTTATACAGAGACAATTGCAATTGGTACACTATAAAAAAATTGAGCACCAGCGCTGCAACCATCAGAAAAGGCGTGACCGTCCATCGCAAGACACGATGACTGACATATTGAAACGACAGGACAAAATTCGTGAATGGATTAAGCAGGCTTTTCAAACGAAGTATGGACTGGATGCCTCCTGCAGCAATTCTTATTTTACGCTTCAGCTCTTCCTGAACGTTCTCCGACCCACCCTCTGTTGCGAATGCCATCGGCTCATAAACGATCCTGTAGCCTCGTTTCGCTATCAGCATTGAGATCATAAAATCATCGAGAATAGTATCGGCAGGAACGGGCGTATACAGGGCCGTTCTAATACTGAATAACTCTCCTGCGGCACCTACAACGGAATACAACTCAGAGTCCCAGGTCTTCAGCTTCGATTCGTACTTCCAGTAAAATCCCTCGCCCGCCGTCGCGTCACCAACACCCTCGCTGCTCACTCTTTTTTCCCCGGACACTGCGCCCACGGTAGCGTCAGCATAGTGCCGGCAAATATTTAAAAGGGCGTCCTCGTTCAGGAAAGTGTTCGCATCGGTGAAAACGGTAATCTCTGTGCTAACATCCTGCATAGCCCTGTGCACAGCGACGATCTTACCGTTTCGCCCCGGCTGATGCAATAATTTGATCTGCGGATAACCCGAAATGATCTTCGGGGTCTGGTCCGTCGACCCGTCTGTTACGAAAATATAGGAGACCCTATTTCCGGGGTATTTAAGCGCAAGTGTGTTCTCGATCTTTTGGGCAATTAAGTTCTCTTCATTATACGCGGCCACGATCACTGTAACCGATGGCAGATTCTCCTCACCCCCGGGCATCTTTCGCCTTCCCTTGAACAGAATCCTCACCTTCACCAACAGGTAAAGTAACACCCCATATCCAAGAAATGCATAAAACACGACGGCAAGGCAAATCCAGAATGCAATTATCATACGATGTTGTTTATGGGAAAACCAAGTTTAGCGCTATCAGGTGAATTAGCCAGATTCCATGTGATAGCCTTCAGCAGGACACCTGTAAATCTCCACTGTTTGGTTTTCACGTAGTTGATCATATTCCTGGGAGAAACAACAAGTATAAAATAAAACCAGAACAACGTCCTTGTAACCCTGGGGCAGTTCCTGCGGATGAAAAGTATCCGGTTCCTGTTCATGAAGTACTCCTTAAGCGCGCTTCGGCTCCCCACCGAAACGGACTCCTTGTGATAAATGACAGCATTCGCATTTACCCATATTTTGTACCCTGCCCGTTTTATCTGTTCGCACCAATCCATTTCCTCATAATACAGGAAATAAACCTCCGGCATTACCCCGGCATTATTCATCGCCTCCCGCCGCACCATCATTGCCGCGCCATGTACGTAGCCAGTCTCCCCGATCATATGATCATACTGCCCTCTGTCCTGCTCAAACTGCCCAATGCACTTATTGCGGGCCGTATAGTAATTCATTTTCGTAAACCCCGCATATTGTATTGTGTCGGGCTGTTGAAAATACCTGATCTTCGGGGATATCATCCCCACTTCCGGGTGCGCTTCCATCGTCGCCACAAGCTGCCCCACCAATGTAGCAGTAAACTCTGTGTCGTTATTTACAAAGAAAAGATAGTCACCGTTTGCTTCTTTTATCCCCAAATTGTTTCCACCTGCAAATCCGAGGTTACTTTCTGACCGCACAAACTTTACTGCCGGATATTTTGCCGACCAGCCTGGAACAGGGTTTTCCTTGCTGCCATTATCTATAACAACGATCTCAATGTCTTTATAGGTATTTAAACTTTGTATTGAGTCCAGCAATGCTTCTGTGACTTTGCTTTGATTGAAATTAACAGTGATAACAGAGACGCTGCACATACGCTGATCAGAAAGTAATTGAATCTAAATAATCTAATATCTTGTTGTCTATGTCAGAGTTAAATTTACGTGCAAAAAACTTCTTAGAAGTCTTTAGGGCACCAGCATCGTCCATCGTGAGCACTTTCGGGTTGCGTTTCCCTTCAGACCAATCAACATACAGCAAGTTGTCGTTCTCCATATGTTCTCTGAGCGGGGAATTATACAATACTGTCTGAAAAACCATTTCATCCGCGCCCCAGGTCAACCTGAAAAAACGTCGGAACGATGTATGCTCCCGGATGTATTTTAAGATATAAGCCGCGCAAACCGGCGTTAACGTGAACCATGACGAGCGGCCGACAAAAACTATTGACCCAGGCTGCTTCCGCCGGGGCAATATCGCGTTCATTAAGCGTTCAAGCCCGAACTTGCCAGGAAAACTCCAATCGGATAAATGATATTTTGTCAGCCTTGGCATAGCCTCCTTCCATTCATCTTCAACTCGTAACGTATGCATAAATGCCTTGCCCGGATGATCCGCAAGGAACTTATGTATTTCGCTGGTACTTTTTATCGGATAATCCTGTCCGCTCAAAACATTGATATAATAGTATTCCGTACCAGATGCAAGTATCTCTTCGAGGCTATTTAATATGGCCTGTACCTGGCTATACCCTGCCCACTTTACCTTCACACGGCGCTCAATAAAGAATACTCCGGGCTCGTTGCCCACCGGAAGGAATGGGTCTATGCCAGCCTTCCTGTCCACATGAATGTAAAAATGGGCATCTTCATGAGCCAGCTTGCCGACCAATCGTTTCAATTGACCGGGATAGGCGTGGCATAAAATAAGATGCGCGATTTTCAAGATCCGTTTTGTTTCCCCTGTGTAAAATATCTCTATTGCTTTAAAAGTCCAATATTAATTGATATTTTTAACTCCATGTATTTCTTTAGAGTGTGCTTAGGATAAAAAACAGAACAGTTTAACTGAAATTATGGGTAATCAATTCTATTTTCCTGAGATAACGTTACTGATAACACATTACAACCGAAGTAGTTCACTTGAGCGTCTTTTAGCCACATTCCGGACATTGAATTGCAGTTTTGGAGAAATAATTGTCTCGGACGATGCCAGTAAGCCCGAACACCTGGACAAGGTAAAGGCGATGGCGCCGGTATACAATTTCCGTCTGGTCACAACGCCTGTGAACCGGGGGCACGGGCATTCTATCAATAAAGGACAGGATGTAGTAACAACACCCTATACGCTGTATGTGCAGGAGGACTTTGTGCCATCAGATATCTTCCCCATGCATCTGCAGGATGCGTTCCAGTTTATGAAAACAGACAGTAGCCTTGATTATGTCCGGTTCTGGGCATTTTTAGACAGCTATACCAACACAAAACCATATGGAAAAGGGTTTTCGGAAATGAAATACAGCTTCTGGGATATGAATCACCTGAAGTTTTATCAGTACAGCGACACGCCCCATCTCAGGCGAAGCAATTTTTTTGAAAAATTCGGCAGGTATAAGGAAGGGCTTAAGGGCGATGTGATAGACTATAAAATGGCCATATCCTTTTTGCAACACAAAGGCAAAGGATTGTTTTACGACGAATACACGACTTTGTTCACGCACGCCAACTCAACAGACGAACCCAGCACCATGCGGGAACTGACGAACTGGCGACAAAGCCAAAATATTTTCATTCGCCTTTTACGACTTCTATACCTCAGGTACAAATGGGTGAAATGCACGCTGGATGTAAAATTTATGCATTAACCGGATAATACAACCACCATGAATGCTACTTACTCATTTCCGGGCGTGACACTTTTGATCACACACTATAATAGAAGCAGCTCGCTAAACAGGCTCCTTGACACGTTCGATCAGCTGAATTGCCAGTTTGATGAGATCGTTGTCTCAGACGATGGGAGCAAGCCGGAGCAGTTGGACAACGTGAGGGCAATGCAGCAGCGCCACAAATTTCGCCTGGTCACTACGCCGCAAAATAAAGGTTTTCCAAACAACTTCAATAAAGGGCAGGACGCAGTGAGAACGCCATTTACATTATACGTGCAGGAAGACTTCGTGCCGTTGGCCGCGTTCCCCGTTCATCTGCTGGATGCACTGCAATTCCTCAATGATGACAGGGCGCTTGACTATATTCGTTTCTGGTCTTTTTATCGCTATCCAACATTAAAGCCATATGGCAAGGGATTTTCAGAGACAGTTTTCAGCGCCTGGAATATGAGCCACCTCAAATTTTTTATGTATAGCGATAATCCGCACCTGCGCAGAAGCAGTTTCCTGGAAAAATTTGGCCGCTATAAAGAAAATTTATCCGGTGATATTGCTGAATACAAGATGGCTGTTTCCTTTTTGCAAAAAAAAGGCAAAGGATTATTCTATGACGATTATTCCGCCTTGTTTGAGCACCGGAACTCGCCCGATGAGCCCAGCACGCAAGGCAGGGCTAACTGGCGTCAAAGCAGAAATATTTTTTTCCTTTCCTTGCGGTGGCTTTATCTTCGCTATAAGTGGGTAAAATGCACCTGGGACATGAAATTTATGCGTCTATGATGAAAAACAATGGCAACTATGAGTGATTCATTTTATTTCCCCGGTATCACGCTGCTGATCACTCATTACAACCGCAGCAGCTCCCTTGAACGGCTGCTGGCTTCATTCGAAAAACTGGGATGCCGTTTCGAAGACATCGTCGTTTCTGATGACGGAAGCAAGCCGGAACATGTGGAGAAGATCAGGTCATTGCATGGCACCTACTCTTTTCGACTGATCACCACCCCAAAAAACCGGGGACTTGGAAATAATATCAATAAGGGACAAGACGCTGTTAAAACCCCATACACGCTATACATACAGGAGGATTTTGTGCCGCTGACCACCTTCCCTTCAAAGTTGCGGGACGCAGCGCAATTTATGGCTGAGGATAACAGGCTTGACATGGCAAGGTTTTACGCTTACTTTAAATATCCTTACCTGACCCCTTTAAGAAACGGATTTTCCAGGATGCGCTTTAAGATATGGTATCCGGGCTACAAGAAATTTTACATGTACAGCGACCATCCGCACCTGCGAAGAAGTAATTTTCTTGAAAAATTCGGACGCTACCCCGAAGGTGTGAATGTGGAGGTCTCCGAGTATGGAATGATGATGTCCTTTTTAAAAAACAGAGGCAAAGCCATTTTTTTCGACGACTACAAAAGTTTGCTCGACCAGGTGAATTCCAGCGCAGAACCCAGCACCTTCAAACGCAATTTCTGGAGAGAAAGCAATAATCCGCTTATAGCGGCATCACGCCACCTGTTCAGGCATCTTAAATTCAACTACAACTACTTTAAGTGGCGATCGAATTAATCGCTTTGTATATCTCTTTTACATTGTTCTCCCACGAGTGAGACAACGCGAAGGCCCTGCGCTTTTGCCGCTTGTCAGCATTGTCTTCCGATATGGCGCGTTCTATCAGTTCTATATATTTCTCCTTTGTATCTGCAAGGTAGGTATGATCCGCAAAAATACTCATTGCCTCTGTAGCCGTTGCCACAACCGGCTTGCCCATGGCCAGGTATTCATCAATTTTGCGCGGGTAGTTACCTATAGTAACCTGGTTCACAAGTTGAGGATTCAGGCACACATCGAAGGCATTAATATAGGCGGCCAGTTCAGCAGGCTTCTTTGCACCCAAGAAATAAATGTTTTTCCGCCTGTGTAGTCCGCTGTTTCTAAATGCTTCGTCTTCAGGTCCTAAAAGCACTATATTCCAACCGGGTCGTTGCGAGGCTATAAAGCTCAGTAATTCGATATCCAGCCTTATGCTTTGCAGCGCACCAACATAACCGATCACAGGACCGGTGAGAGACGCCATATCCGCAGGTCTGTCTACGCCCGCAAAACCGCTGAACATCTCCAGGTCGCAGCCCTGCCCCACGTAGTAAGACCTCAGATTGTACCTCCGGCAGTAGCCGGCGAGATACGTCGAATTTGCTACGCAAAGGTCGCTTTTCGCTATCAGCTCAGGCTCAAGCTTCTCCCCATGAAACTTCCAGTAGTCGACCCCCAGCATAAAGTCCCTCGAATAATAGACGCTGATTGCCGGGTTCAGCAATTCCTTCAGATAAAACGACCTGAAAATGTCATTGTCATTGAAAAGAATGATATTCTCAAACCCAAGCACAGTCATGGCAGACTGAATAGAGCGAGCAAACAGGGTATTATTTCTTTTATTGAGCACATTGAACAGCGCCCTGATGCGTATCCGGTTTATTGACTCTGTGATACAAGACGGGTATAAGTTCCACAGATTAGCCTGTATCGGCACAAGCCCATCCTCCCTACCCTCTACGACCGCCACCCGCTTCCGCACTTTAGGATCCGATTTGTTTCTAAGCAGCGTTATTCTGTCCAGCGCACTATTTACATAAAGTACCCGGTTTGTCTTACTGAACTCCAGCGCCAGGTTTTTGCAGTTGCTGCCTATCTCAGTGTCCCACGGTTGCTGGCCCACGATCACAATGTCCCTGTCTCTTATTTCGTCATTTGCCGGCACTTTCAATTTCATTTTGTTGTTTATCCAGGCGCATAGTTACAGCTATCAGGGCCAGGACAAGATAAAAATACACATTGGATGGAAATTGCACCAGCGCCTCCTGCGGATAATTGCCAATGTTCAACGCAAACACAATGAGCACGCAAGACAGGCAGTAACTTTTAAGCTCAGGATCCTTTATCCCGTAGTAGTTGTTGATCCCCGTTTTCAGCACAGTAAACATCAGGATACAAAAGATAAGCAGCCCAACCCACCCTAACTCAACAGCGACACGCACATAGCCGCTGTCCGGCGGAAAATTGGCCAGGTAAGAATTCGGAGCAAACCTTACCCCCCATGCACCTGTAGCGCCAAGACCGCCGCCTAACGGATGGGACAATATATAGGGCTGAATACGCTTCTGGTTAATGGTTCTCACATTGAACGATGCATCCTCTGATGGACGAAACGCGGATTGAAACCTATACAACGCAGGATTGGACGTAGGAATAAAAATAAGGATGGCTATAAAAATGCCGGCAATGCTGACGAGGGCCAGTACCTTCCTGCTATATTTAAGCACTGCAAGCAGCAACAAAGCAGCCGGAATAAGCACAAAGGCGCCTCTTGTGCCGGAAGACAACATATTAACGAGGAAAAAAGCCACGAGCACAAAGAGCACCACTTTCTTCCACTGCGCTATAGGGCCGGTCAGTAAACCAATACACAATAGACTGGCACTAACCATATTATACGCAAATGCCACCGGGTCTGAGAAAATGGAGAATTTGCGCCACACACCGGCTATAAACAAAAGGTTCTCGATGATCGGGTTGGAATGCAGGTAGCTCTCTTCAAATCCGAAAAATCCGAAATGCTCCTGCTTAAAGGCATAAGCGGCAGCAAAGAATGCAAGGCCGATCCATAGCTTGAAGATAATGCGTATGAATTGCTTCGTGGTGATATAGTACAGAAAAATAAAGTACATGAACATCACCACTGCCACCGACCTTACCGTATACAGCCACGCCATCCGCGACTCCGCTGTGGGGTTGGCCACCTCGATAATATTGTAGGTGATCCATACCAGGATCATTGTGGTCATCGGCCCCTTGAAAACAGACCAGTCCTTTTTCTTCTTCTGATTAATGAACAAACTCAGAATGAATAGTCCTTCCATACCGTCCATCAGTGTGCCGAGTGGAAAATTCACACCCATCCTCAAAAACCACATGATGAAATAAGCCATGATCAGGAAAACAATAATGCCGAACCGGGGATAGGCCACAATGCCATATACAACCGGCACTGCAACTGAAGCAACAACGATCAGCGCTCCAAATACAAAGCCGTATTTTGCGATCCCTACCCCAATGAGCGCCATCATTACAAAGATCAATGCATACCCCAGCGGACTACTAAGCTTATTTATCAGGAAAAACTTCTTCAAGCTCTTTCCAAAAGAAAGTTTGCGATCGCCGGATATCGGTATGATAAAGTCCCGCTCCATTATAAAAACAACAGCTTAATGAAGAAAATAAAAACGCTGATAAACGCCACGATCAGGGCAATGACCCTGGTCACCTGTTCTGTTCGTTTCGCTTTTAGCAACGCATCCTGTTGCCGCGGTGAAAGAGGTTTCGTCTTCATGATTTATTTTTTATTTTATCGATCCCCTGGGTGTATGTATGCCGCGTTGCGATTGAAATTTCATTAGCCCTTCTTATTTTCAACAGTGATAAAACCTGGTAAAAAATAAATTTAGGGATTCCCCATAAAGATCTGTAAATTATTTTGTCGGGTTTGGCATTAACAAGTGCCACGGCAAACCCGATCACAAAAATGGCGAAACCGGCCAGCCAGAGGGACACTGCGACGGCATTTATCCATATGTTGGCAACAGTAAACAAAACAGATAAAATAAGGAAAATAAACAGTGGCGGCCTCACCAATATCAGCCCGAACAAGAATTGATTCAGATTCATCGAGAGCAGACCATCCCGCATCAGCGAAAAACCAAATCTGAAATAACGGAACCAGGTATTTATCCACCTCGCCCGCTGCTTCACCAACTGATCCGATGCCGATGTCTTTTCGTCGTAAACCTGCGCCTTGCCGGCAAATGCTATCCGGTATCCCCTCGCCACGATTTCCCGCTGCAATACTTTGTCGAAGCCAGCACCGGTAACGTCCAGGTGCTCCAGGCATTCGCGATATAGCTTTGTTTTAAAGGCCATGCCCGAGCCCGCCAGCGTGGCCGACGACCCCAAACTGAACAACACCGCTCCATCGTAAAAGTGATAATACATGTCCCGGGCTGCATCGAGGCAGGCATAAGTAGTGTCGAGGTTTTTCGCCATTCTTACCCCCTGCACCGCCCGAAACCCGCTGTCGAAAAACCGGTTCAACTCGTTGAGGTATTCTGGCGCTACAAGATTGTCTGAGTCGATGATGGTCAGCAACTCATGCGGCCGGACAAAATGACTGATCGCGTAAAAATGCGACCGTGTGTTGCTGGCAAGTGTCTCCGGCGGCCGGAGAACGATCACACGGTCGTCGTTAAAATGCAGCGAAGAAACATCGCACTTGTCGGCAACTATATAGACGAGGTAGTTACTATAGTTAAGTTTCAGTATCGAATCTATAACAGGCGGCAGTGAGTCTGTTTGTTCATAAGCAGTAACTATTATAGCATAATCATAATCCTTTCGGCGGCCGGTACTATCGTGGGCGCCACGTGGTCTGACAATAACATACACCAGGAACAAAACGAACGGTAACACTAAATTATAACCTACTGCGAACTGGAGAAAAATAAAAACATCATTAAGAAATGAAACAACCATATGTTCTCGTTTTCACCTTTATTTGATCTGCCCTTGCGCAATTATTTACTTACCTTATTCAATATCCAGCCAATGAACTTTCCGTCCATACCCTTGAGATAAAGTATATCTTCCTTCATATCTCCTGAGATACTGGTATTAGCTTCAAATACACACAGCACCCTGTCCGCAACTACCACCCACTCCTTCGCCTGGTTGAGCGTGCTGAGCGCCGGGGATTCAATAAGAATGATGTCGAAAATATCTTTCAGCTCAAGAAGTTTTTGTTCGATCGCACTTTCGGTATTGATCTCAAACAACGAAATATCATTGCCCTTGTTCCCAAGCACGGTAACATTGCCATCCTCCACAAATTCGCCGAGGGTCGTTTCACCTACCAGGTAGTCTTCAATAAAACACTTTGGCTGCATCATGATCGTGATCCCCGGGTTAAGGAAATTACCATCGATCAGCAACACTTTCTTATTCATCATCTGGAAAGCGCTCACCATATTCAGCGATATCAGCGTCTTGCCTTCATCCTCTCTCATGCTGGTCACCACAATATTGCGGCCACCTCTCAATGCCATATTGATCTCAAAACGAGTGGAGCGGATCAGTTTTTTAAATTCCTTGTCCGTTGTGTCCCCCGATTTTTTCTTGGCTATCTTCCGTATATCCGATTTTGCTGCGCCTATCAGTTTCTTCACATTGTACTCCACAGGGTTTACAGGTTCGAGACTCCACAACTTCTGAATATCCATGAACGAACTCCTGACAACCGGCAGCTCGCCCAGCACCCTTGTGTCTGTTTTATTGATAAGGTCATTTGAGTCCTTAATAGAGTCGTCGAGATAAAAGAGAACAAACAATACAAGCAGATACAACACAAAGCTCACCACACCGCTCAGGATCACCAACACCAGTTTTTTCGATGGCTGCTTACTGCCGGGCAATGCCGGCTCTATCACCTTGATAGGTACTGACGAACTCAGCTGCATGGCGCTTTGGTTATACCTGATCTCCAATTCCGTGTATTCCTTACCCAGCGCCGTAATTTCCGCTTCCAGGGTCTGTATGGCGGCTTCGTTTGGCGCCAGCGTCTGCAATTTTGCATTCAGCCTGCCGATCGCATCCTTAAAAGACTGGATGCTGTTCTTGGCAAGCTGCATATCCATCTCCAGCTTCAGCTTCTGTGCTATGAGGCTTTCCTTAGAGTTCAGCGGATTAACGATATACTTGTCAGTGGACTGGTTTATCTTTTGGGCCAGCACCAGTTTTACCGAGTCGATCTTATTTTTTATGGCATTGTCAAAGCCACTCTTGATGTATTGGTCATTGAGAATGTTCAACTGTTCCTGTGTAGCTACTATGTCCTTGTTTACCGACGATAGCGCACTCTCCATATACTGCTTTTCCTCGGTTGCAAACCGTTCATCAATACTCCTTATAGCTCCGGCATTGGCTTCCACTTCCTTCTGGGCACGCTGCAGCCCCGCCTCCAGGTCGGCTATCTGGGCGTATAGGCTCTTTGTCTGGTCTCCTATATTCAGAACATTGTTTTGAACCTTGTAATTTTTCAGGTTCTCCACTTTCGCATCCAGAGAGTCTTTTTTCTTCATCATCTCATCATGAAGAAAATCTACCGACTTCATCTTGTTTTGCTGGGTGAGCGAAGAATAGTAGGTGATAAACTCCTTGCACAACGTATTGACCACAAACTCCGACAGCAACGGATTGTCGGCCTCGTAGTTCACGTCAATAAAATCACTGTTCTCTACCCTGTATATCTTTATTTTGTCTCTGAGGGATTCATAATTGTACCCCATAGAAATGATCACCTCATTGAGCCCGTTCTGGTCGGGATCGGGCAGGTACAATGGCTGCCTGTTTTCATACTTTTTCGTATAAACTTCTATGGCATGTTTTTTCGCATTGGCATTCAGATCGTGAAACAATTTGCTTGGCTTCCTGAATGGTTTATCCGCTGTAAGATCATGCAGTATAAGCTGGTAGGCAACCTGGTCCAGCACTATCTTCAGCTGCATGGTTTGGGTCACATTACTGAAGGTCTGGTTGATCTTGGAGTCACCCATATTGTCTGCCCCGTTCAGCAGTTGCTGCGCTATCTGCATAGATTGCGATCCGGCCGTAAGCCCTGCCGACAGACGGGAGTGCGAAGCATATATATCGGGCAGCTTCCTGACAAAAAAATAGGTAACGCCCATCACGAGAAGGGGAATTACGATAAGCGCATATTTGTGTTTCCGGAGTAGGCTTAAAAATTTAGTGAATTCCATTTATTTAATGCTTTCAAGTGATACTCCAATAATTTCTTCGAGGTTGCTTTTTGCAACTAAATAAGCGCCCTCAGCCTGAATCTTTGATTGGACAACATTTGAATAAAACGCCCTTGCCTTATTGTAATTCTCAAAGGTTTCCTCCCCTTTTTCAAATTTATACTTAACATCCTTGGCCGTACTTTCGGTATTTTCCATGTCTTTTATCCGCCAGTTCAGTAAAGATAACTGCTGAACATATAAAAAATATCTTTCTTTCACGATCGTCTCCAGGTTCAGTATGTATTCATCCTGGTCCAATTTAGCGATCTTATAGTCTTCCTTCGCAACTTTAACATTAGGCCCGTTCGTCAGAAGGGTGCCGATATTGAAAAATATACCAAACTGAAACCCTCCTGTGTACGTCGGATTTACCAGGGTCACGCTGTTGGTAGGGCTGTAGAGGTACGTGAGGTTTAGGGCATCGAACCAGGCCAGCTTGGCTTTCTGAATATTCATTTTTGCTGCGCCCACTTTCTTCTCATAGACTTTATACTTGGGGTAGTTCTGCTTGGCAGCGGCAATAAGTTTTTCTAAAAACGGATAAGAAACATCGGCCATCATCGATTCCTGGCCACGGGCAAAACTTACGGACAATAAAAAAACTATGACGATTATACTCTTTGAGATCATCAAAAATAATTTCATGTGTAGTGTTTAGAAAGCACTAAGTATCCACGAAAATTAATGCATTTGCAACCATGCCCGCTAAAAAGTTATCCACCTGTTGTTGAAATAAATCTATAAGAAAATATTTTACAGTTAGTGGAGAATACATGGGTGGAAAATTTGTAGAAAACAGTCGAATAACAGTTTTTCATCTCCAAAAGAAACAGAAACAGTGCCAGAAAACAGAAAAGCAGTAAACACAGTTCGCTGTTCGCTCACACTGTTTACTGCTTTGTGCCCGGGACTGGATTCGAACCAGCACATCCTTGCGAACGCTGCGACCTGAACACAGTGCGTCTACCAATTTCGCCACCCGGGCAGTTATGGATTGTGTTGCAGGGGTGCAAAGATAATTATTTTACGGAATTCAGGATCGGTAATTTAGAAATATCCGAACATTTTCAGACCGCCATCAAACTGCACCCCCGCAGGGCGGTATTATCCATCCTCCCCATCACCTCAAATGAACCGTCTTTCGATATGTTGCCAATATCCTCCGTTGCTATAAATGAACACGAATTAACGTTTGCGAGATCAATGATATTTAACGCACCCATGCCCGTTTCGCCTACATCCAGCGGGTCATTCAGGTCACGCACCAGCACGCGCATAGTGTCGGCGCATCTGAATACACCATCGGCCGCCGAGTATGCCTGCGACAACAATTCCGTCATCCCGTATTCAGAATGAACTTCATTCAGGCCCCATTGCTTTTTGAGGAAGGCGTGCACCTCGCTCCTGGTCAGCTCTTCCCGCCTGCCCTTCATACCCCCTGTTTCCATTACTATCGTGTTCGTCAGCAACAGCGGGCAGGCAGCGGCAAAATCAAGCAGCGCGAACGTCACCCCCAGCAGCAGCACCCTGTTGCCGGCACTTCCCAGCCGCGCCAATACCGTCTTCAACTGATCCCATTCGTTGATATAAAATCCATTATCAGCATGTCCGCTGTAGTCCATCAATTCCTTGGCCATATGCACCAGTGAGGCGTTCTTTCGCTCTAAATAAGATGGGAGCAGCGCCAGGATTGTATATTTTTCGGGCGAACCATAAAATTGCGTAAATCCCCCGATCAATGATTTTTCGTAAATACCGGCATCAGTTATATAATGCCGCGATGGCGTCTCCCCTGTTGTGCCGCTACTCTCAAACACCAGTTCAGCCTTATCTGCATTGCCCGCAACCACCCTATGGGTTTTGAAAAAGGATATGGGAAGAAATGGTATTTGCTGCAACTGCCTTATGCTCTCGGGTTGCACATGCAGTGCGTCGCAATACTGCCGGTAAATGGAGTTATTGTGATATTGGTAAAAAAATACCTGTAACGCAATACTTTCAAATGTATTACTGTTGGCTGCCAATACTATTTCGGGCGATATTAACGTTGTATTGTAAGACACTTTTATTAACTTTGGTTTTATGAGGTTTCGTGCTATCGCCTTATTATTATTTGCATCTGTTTTTTTTGCTTCCTGCGACAAAAGCGCCGTGTCAAAGATACCACACATTGCGCTTATCGCTTTCTTCCCGTCCGACTCCACAATTAAGGTAAATGTAGATACGACATATATCGAGTTCAGCCTTACTGATGGCGATGGGGACATTGGCAATGATACCGTTTCGGTCATTTATCTGCAAGACAGCCGTTTTATCAGTTCAGGTTACACAAAGGTGCAGTTCCCCGCCATCGACGGCAGTATCGAAGACCCCAAAAAAGGATTGACCGGCACCTGCGTATTTTACCCGTTGCCGCAGCCCGTGCCCCGGTCCGACTCGTCACACCTGGGCGGAGATACGCTTAGCTATGAGCTGTATATAACCGACCGGGCAAACCACGCGAGCAACCATATTACCACTCATCCGCTTTATATCGTGCCTTAGCCATGCAGTTGATACCGCTCGTTTGCCGGCCGCAACGAGATGTATATGATCAGGAGGTCGGTTTTTCGGAATTAATGCTTAAAACTACCGGATTTTGATATTTAACTTCCTATCACTAACTTCACCAGCAAATAAGTGACGCATACATGAAATTACGCCCGTCTTTAATTCTTGCTGTGGTATTTGCCGGATTATTTTCAACGACCTCTTGTGTAAAGAATTATACCTGTCATTGTGATATTAAGTACAGTGGCATGCCGGGCCTGCCGGACAGCACCTCGGTGGAATATGATATTAAAGATGTGAAGGGCGCAGCAAAAAGTAAATGCGAAAACGAATCCGGCACTTTTGATAATAACGGCATTCACACCGTCGAGACCTGCATCCTTTATTAATAAAATTTTACAAAAAGTGCAGTCAATTAAGTTCTATTTTTGGGCTGCATTTTCTATATGGATACAGCTATACAAGTCCGCAAAGGCACGTTTTATTACATTCAGCGTATCATAGGGTTTATTCTGTTGCTGGCATTGTCGGCAACTTTCTTTTATTCCGCCTACACCAAATCTGGCATCGGGTTTCAGGGCTTTCACCTGGTAAGTAACGACAACGCATTTGACAGTTTTCAATGGACGTTCCTCGATCTTGGTATCAGCAGCATCCTTGCCGCCGGCATTGTTGCCCGGCTCATGATCGGTTTCGAATTGCTGCTGGGCCTGTTCCTGTTATTTCATATTTTCTTAAAGCAGTTCACGTACAAAGCCGTCATCATCGTTCTTTCCGTATTTATCATTTACCTGCTGGTCATAATCTTAAAACAAGGCAATACCGGCAACTGCGGTTGTTTTGGCAATAGCCTGGCAATGAAGCCATTGGCCGCTATATGGAAGAATGTCATTATGATAGCCGTAACCGTGCTGCTGATGTTCATTTACCCGGTAAAGCCTTTTAAATACCAGGAGTTCCTTTGCTGCCTGCTTGGGCTTGTGGCATTTTCCACTCCATTCCTTGTCAATTTCATATACACCGGCACAAATCCCGACAAGTATGTAAAACCTATAAACCTCGACCTGCTGTATAAATACACTCCTGCCCCGTCGGTCGAACTGAGAAAGGGCAAACACATTATCGCCTTTATGAGTCTCACCTGCCCGCACTGCAGAAAGGCCGGATACCTGTTACAGATCATTCATCACGAGCATCCGGATATACCGATATTCATGGTGCTCGATGGGCCGGATACTTATCAGAAGCAGTTTTTCGATGAGACCCATGCGGAAAATGTGCCCTACCTTTACTACAGGCACA
>CAYNGS010000002.1:0-23168 GCA_964396625.1 uncultured Flavipsychrobacter sp. | reverse complement strand
CAGCCTGCTGCTATATGCCATTATGCTGGGCTGGCCGCTGTCGCAGGGGGGGCTTTTCGTGGTCATTACACTTACCGGCAGCCTCAGCCTGTCGGCGGTATTCACCTTCCTTTCGGCCATAGCCGCCCGCGCGCAGCAAAACTCTGCATTGATGGCTATCCTCGGCTTCCCGCTGGTCACACCCATTCTGATGATACTCAGTAAGCTCGCCGTCAAGGCACTGGAACCCGTTTATATGCCCGGCTGGTGGACGCTGGCCCTCGTGCTGCTGGCGCTCGATGTCCTCGTTATCATTCTTGGTGTTATCCTGTTCCCGTTTCTGTGGCAGGAGTAAAGGCTATTGGACCTTGACTATTTTCTTCAAAACGGTGTTATCGGCCGTCTGGATCCGCAATAAATACATACCCGCTGGCAAAGAAGCCGTACTATAGCTGATGTCATTCTGCCCCTGCCGGGCATTTTCGGTCATTGCGGCGCTCACGGTTCTCCCGGTCATATCGGTGGCTGTGATGGTTACGGCCTCATTATCTTTGGCATAGAACGTAATATGAGCTTCATCCTTCACCGGGTTAGGATAAACCTGCACCCCGCCGCCGGCATCTGCCAGCTGCGCAGCTTTTAAAGACAGCATCTGGTTGTAGTAGATCACCGTAGAGATATACGGAGTGCCGCTGCCCGCCGTATCAAGTCCGATCAGCAGCAGAGGATTATGAAATCCCGGCGTCCACCATAAATAGCCCTCACCCCTGCTGGTATCGAAATATGTTACACCTCCCGAAATAAAGCTGTCTACAGAATAGGCGATCATATGCACCCTTAGCACATTGATATAAGTGCCGGTCGGCAGCTTCAGGGTACCGTACGCATCGCCTGTCATCGAATCTAAACCCCTTGTATAAATGGAGTCAACCGGTTGACCGTAAATGATCGTATCGAGAGTTGTTGTACCATACGTCATTGGGTACGCAATATAGTCCTGCGGATCAGCATAGTAAGTGTTGCCTGAGCTGCTCCAGTCACCCGACACCGCAAATTTGCTGGCGTCAGTAATATAATATTCCATGTCCGATCCATAGTCGATGGCAAGGGTACTTCCCGGAAAAGTATCGCAGTATGGGGTTGCCGCACAGGCAAGGTAGGTTGTTGAATCGTCAAATATAGAAGCTAACCCGCTCATGTCCCAGGTCACCGGCCCGCCGGATGGTCCTATAGAAACTCCCGTTGTGTCGCAATAATGACTATAAAATCTTTCGCCGGCAGATGGATTGATGTTGGCGCCGGTAAGCGTAGGCTGTGCAAAAGAGCAAACGGTCAAAAATATCCCGCTAAGTAATAGTGTAAGTTTTTTCATCGAATGGAGTTTTTAAGTGGTCAGTTGATTTCCCAAAGCCGTGATATAAAATAACGCAGCAAGCTATTTAATATTTTGCCTTTTATAGGCGATTTTCAAAAATATTAACACTCACGCTTTAACATTAGCCGCACCATGCTAATTTCGATAAACTGACGCCTATTAATTATCTTGCACCCCGATTGCGATCAGGTCTGCAAGGTGATTTCCCGCATTTTGCACCTTGATCATTTGAATTTCGGGTAAATTATATGGATTTTAAGAGATATTTAGTCACCGCTGCCCTGCCCTACGCCAATGGCCCGGTACACATAGGCCACCTGGCGGGCTGCTACCTGCCGGCGGATATTTATGTGCGGTACCAGCGGGCGCGGAAAAGAGATATAAAATTTGTTTGCGGAAGCGATGAGCACGGCGTGCCTATAACCATCCGTGCCATGAAGGAAGGGATAACCCCACAGGATGTTGTAGACAAGTACCATGCTGTCATCAAAGAAAGCTTTGCCGGCATGGGTATCTCATTCGACATTTATTCCCGCACCTCAAATAAGACCCACCACGAGACCTCGCAGGCATTCTTCACAAAATTATATAACGACGGCGTCTTTGAAGAGCGCGAAAGTGAGCAATACTACGACGAATCCAAAGACATATTTCTTGCCGACAGATACATAATAGGCACCTGCCCCGTGTGCGGCAACGAAAATGCCTATGGCGACCAGTGCGAACGCTGTGGCAGCTCACTATCGCCTGAGCAGCTCATCAACCCCCGTAGTGCCCTGAGCAGCGCAGTGCCCGTAAAACGCAAAACGAAACATTGGTATTTCCCGCTCGATAAATACGAAGGATGGCTGAAGGAATGGATCGTGGAAGGCAAGAAAGACGAATGGAAGCCCAATGTGTATGGCCAGTGCAAAAGCTGGATAGACAGCGGCCTGCAGCCCCGCGCCATGACGCGCGACAGCACGTGGGGTGTGCCGGTGCCCCTGCCCGATGCAAAAGGAAAGGTTTTGTATGTTTGGTTCGATGCGCCCATTGGCTACATCAGCGCCACCAAGGAGCTTACCAACCAGTGGAGCGACTATTGGTGCAAGGAGGATACCAAGCTGGTCCATTTTATCGGCAAGGACAATATCGTATTCCACTGTATCATCTTTCCGGCCATGCTCAAGGCCCACGGCGGCTTTGTGCTGCCCGATAACGTACCGGCAAATGAATTTCTGAACATAGAGGGAGAAAAGGTGTCCACTTCGCGCAACTGGGCTGTGTGGATAGATGAATATATTAAAGATTTTCCCGACCAGCAGGATGCGCTGCGGTACACACTGTGCGCTAACGCACCCGAAACAAAGGACAATGACTTCACCTGGAAAGACTTCCAGGATCGTACCAATAATGAACTGGTATCTATCTTCGGAAATTTTGTGAACCGCGCCTTTGTGCTGATGCACAAGCTTTGCAAGGGTCGTGTACCGATAGTGCACGACGAAGTAGTGGATGATGCAGACAGGGCGCTGGTGGCCGAGATACAGAAAACCAAAGAAAAAGTAGAGCACTATATCGAGAACTACAAATTCCGTGATGGACTTTTTGAAGTTATCGACCTCGCACGCAAGGCAAATAAGTATATGCAGGACAAGCAGCCCTGGATAGTTGCAAAGTCACTGGACGAGCAACCCGAGAACCAGGCCCTGATAGACAACTGCCTGCACGTATGCCTGCAGCTTACAGCAAATCTGGCTATACTCATCAATCCCTTTCTGCCATTCACGGCCGAAAGGATGTGCAAAATGATGAAGGTGGTGCCGCGCATGCTGGAATGGGAACATGCCGGTAAAATGAATCTGCTCAAAGTGACCTACCCCCTCCCTGCGCCTGCACTGTTGTTTCGTAAGATAGAAGATGACGAAATAGCCGCACAGGTGGCCAAACTGAGAGGTAACACCAAACCAAATACAGCTGCCAAAATGGAAAACACGACCGAACCAAAAACAGAAAGTGCACCTGCCCCCGTCGGCAAGCCGGAAATATCTATAGACGACTTTGCAAAGATCGACCTGCGTGTTGCTACCATCCTCAAAGCCGAGAAGGTGGAGAAGGCAGACAAACTGCTGAAACTGGAGCTGGATATGGGTGGCGAGATCAGAACGGTGCTTTCAGGTATCGCCATGCATTTTAAACCGGAGGATATCGTTGGCAAGCAGGTTACGGTTGTAGCCAACCTTGCCCCACGCAAAATACGCGGCATCGAAAGCAAGGGTATGATACTGATGGCGCAAAATGCCGATGGCAGGCTTATTTTCGTATCGCCGCTTGAAAAAGCCGACAACGGAAGCGAGGTAAAGTGATATATTTACAACATAATTCATCTTCAGTATGAAGTCAAAAAAGATATGGTGGGTAGCGATCGGTTGCATCGTCCTTATTGCCGTACTGGTCATTGTGGCCAAAAACAGCGAGGGAGATGCCACTAAGGTTGCGGTTGAGAAAGCAGCAAAACACACGATCACTGAAACTGTAACGGCAAGCGGGAAAATATATCCGGAAACAGAGGTGAAAATAGCCCCTGAAGTAAGCGGGGAAATAACACTCTTGAATATTCAGGAGGGCGACAGCGTGCATAAAGGAGATGTTCTGGTTAAAATAAATCCCGCCATATACAACTCCATGGTCAACCAGGCCGAGGCAACCGTGGAACAGACCCGTGCCAACGCGAATAATACCAAAGAAATGATGGCGCAGGCAGAATCTCAGTACGAGCTTGCTCTTGCTACCTACAACCGCAACAAAAAGCTCTTCGAACAGAAAGTAATATCCCAGCTCGAATACGAACAGGGCGAAGCGTCTTTTAAATCGGCAAAGGCGACCTTCGATGCAGCAAAGGCTTCCACATCGGGCGGCACATATGGCATCCAGGTGGCGCAGGCCAGCTTGTCACAGTCCAGGGAAACATTGCAGAAAACAACCATTGTCGCCCCTACGTCCGGCATCATCTCCGAGCTGAATGTGAAAAAAGGCGAGCGCGTGGTGGGTACTGCCCAGATGGCCGGAACAGAAATGCTCACCATTGCAGACATGAGCCGCATTGAGGTACGGGTGGATGTTAGTGAAACGGACATATCGAAAGTGAAAATCGGCGATACCACTATCATTGATGCCGATGCCTACAGAAACAGAAAATTCAAAGGGATCGTCTCAAAAGTAGCAGTTAGCAGCAGTAAAACAGGTCTTTCAGCCGGTGCCGGTGGCAGCACCAGCAGCGACCAGGTTACTAACTACACCGTCCACATATTGATCCTCCCATCAAGCTATGCCGACCTCACCGAAAAATTAGCCAAAGGGAAATTCCCATTCAAACCCGGCATGTCATCCTCGGTGGAGATACAAACCAACCGCCAGGAAAATATACTTTCTGTGCCTGTAAACGCTGTCACCACGCGCGACTGGCCTGATAGCATTAAAAATAAGAACGCCTCGCTTTCTGCTAATGACAACATCAGGCAGGTCGTTTTTGTGTACAACCCTAAGACGGAAACAGTAGCGCTTCGCGATGTGAAAACCGGCCTTCAGGACAATAAATACCTCGAGATAACGGATGGTCTGAAGGAAGACGAGCAGGTGGTCGTAGCTCCTTATGGCTCTATAGCACGTATACTTAACGATAAGACAAAAGTGAAGGTCGTTGATAAAGACAAATTATTCGAGGCGAAGGCCAAAGACTAATATTTTTCATTAATTTTTTTGCTTTGCGCAAAACAACTTTAGGACAAACAGGAATTATTGGCAACGGAAGCTGGGGAACTGCACTTGCCAAAATACTTACCGACAATGGAAACAATATCCATTGGTGGGTAAGAAACGAAGACGCAGTTCGGCATCTGAAAACCCGGCATCACAATCCGCATTACCTGACATCGGTTCGTTTCATTCCCGAAACAATCCACCCCACAAACGACCTTGCAGCCATGCTTACCGCATGCGACACGGTGATTGTTGCAGTGCCGTCAGCCTATGTTCAGAAGGTTATTGAAAGTGTAGATAAAAAATTCTGGTCAGGAAAAACGATAATCTCTGCCATAAAAGGTATACTGCCGGATACCAATCTCTTACTCAACGATTACCTCACGACCCACATTGGTGTCAGCCTCGAAAAGTATGTGTCTGTAATGGGCCCATGTCATGCCGAAGAAGTAGCCGAGGAGCGTCTTTCCTACCTTACCTTTTCCGGTCTCGATGACGACCTTACCTGCAGTGTGGCCGACGCATTCAGCAACACATACATCAGCACCACCTGCAACCACGATATCTGGGGGGCGCAGTTTGCAGCGGTACTAAAGAATATCTACGCCATCGGGGCCGGCATAGCACGCGCTCTCGACTATGGCGACAACTTTCTGAGTGTATACATCACCAACTGCTATCGCGAGATGTTCCATTTCCTGCAAGACCATTTCGAGAAAGTGCACCCTTCGAATGAGCACCCCGATTTCCATACCAGCGCCTATCTCGGCGACCTGTTGGTTACCTGCTATTCTCTCCACAGCCGCAACCGTACATTTGGCACTATGATCGGCAAAGGATATTCGGTAAAGGCCGCGATGCTCGAAATGAACATGGTTGCAGAGGGCTACTACGCCGCACGGGGCATGCAGGCCATCTCAAAACAGTTTTCCATTCCAATTCCCATAGCCACTTTTATCTTCAAAATGCTTTGGGAAAACCACAACGCCTCCGACGGCTTTTTGAAACTCGAAAAAATGCTCTCGTAATTTCGCACGGCATCCATATTTGGGCTTTTTACATAGTAAAAATTATTTCAAACGACAGTCTCCCCAACTTCATGATCGCTTGGTTGAGGGCGCTCTTACTAACTATATATTAAAACCCGGCAGGTTGTACAAAAAAGACACTGCAAAACCCAAGATTATTCCAGTAATTTACGTCTATATACCAGGTCGTTTATAACCACCCAACTCCGATCAGATGAACAAAACCCTTTACGCCTCAATTTTACTCTGTGCCTTCTTTTCGATTAACGCCCACGGCCAGGTGATCACTACTATCGCTGGTGATGGCACGGCCGGATATAGTGGCGATGGTTTCGCCGCCGCCTCGGCAGCATTGCATTTTCCTCAAAGCCTTGCACTCGACGGTGAAGGAAATCTATATATCGGTGACATTGGCAACAACCGCATCCGCATGGTTTCCAATTCGGGCATCATAACCACTTACGGCGGCAACGGCGTCCCGGGGTACAGCGGCGACGGCGGACCAGCCAGCGCGGCAAGCCTTAATGCTGCGTGCATGGCGACCGACGCACACGGAAACCTTTACTTCGCCGATCCGCTTTACAACCGTATCCGCAAGATCGGCACAGACGGTATCGTGAGCTCGATTGCTGGCACCGGGGCCGCAGCCTTCAGCGGCGACGGTGGCCCGGCCACAGCCGCAGCATTCAATCAGCCCTCCGGCATCACCATCGACGCATCAGGAAATATTTATGTGTCAGACATGGGCAATGACCGGGTCCGCAAGATCAACACATCCGGTATGGTCTCAACGGTAGCCGGGGGCGGTTCGTCCGGACCTGGCGATGGTGGTCCTGCCGTTAATGCACAGGTCTATGTACCCGGCAACCTTACGATTGACAACTCAGGCAATCTATATATTATCAGCGGATACAACATTCGCAAGGTCGATGCATCCGGCACCATCACTACCCTGTCGGTTAAACCCACAACACTCATGAACCAACCTGGAGCAATAGCCGTTGACAACTCAGGTACTGTCTATATTACCGAGCTTTCATACAACCGCGTGTACAAGATCGACGATACCGGGAAACTGATCAATGTTGCCGGCCGCGGGCCAACTCCTTACTTTTCTGGCGATGGGGGCCCGGCTACTGCTGCCCGGCTGGCCACGCCGGCAGGTCTGGCCATAGCCCCATCCGGCAGCATTTTTATAGCCGACTACAACAATAACAGGATCAGGTATGTGGCAACCGCAAATGCATCTGCTCCGGCAACAGTGGCAGACATTAGTACCAGCATCTATCCAAACCCGGGCAGCGGCACTTTCACGTTAACCGTCAACACCATGGTAGAGGAAAACGCAGATGTTTCCATCGTTGATCTTACCGGGCAAAAAGTTATTGAATTTTCAATGATCACGAACAAACCATTAACTAAAACGATAACCGCATCGCCCGGAATTTATTTTGTTGTGACCACTACCCGCGATGGACGACGGGTAGATAAACTGATCATCGAACATTAGTTGAAGACCGTATGGACAATAACTCATTTTTCAAAAATACTGTGTCATGAAAAAAACAAACAAGCTCCTATCGATCGCTCTGCTGGCAATGTTTTCGCTGTCAGCCCACGGCCAGGTGATCACGACAATTGCAAATGTGGACACTACTGCCGGCTATAATGGCGATGGTATCGCTGCTTCTTCTGCCCACCTGTTTACACCCGCTGGCATTGCGGTTGATCATGCCGGCAATATCTATGTGAGCGATGCCGACAATTATCGCATAAGAAAGATAGCAACCGATGGTATGATCAGTACTGTAGCAGGAAACGGGATACAGGGATATAGTGGCAACGACGGCCCTGCGACAGCCGCCGAGATACATACGCCCCTCGGACTGACGACCGACAACGCAGGTAACATTTACTTCTGTGATAACTACAATAATTGTGTCCGCAAGGTATCGACAGATGGCATCATTACCCGCTTTGCCGGAGACACCGGTATGGCCATGCGCGGATACGGAGCCGATGGAATTCCGGCTACTGCTTCAAAATTCGGGCAGACCAATTACATTGTTGCAGACAACTCCGGGAATGTCTATATCTCCGACTACTTATTCGGCACCGCCGATAGCAGCCGCATCCGCAAGGTCGATCCTTCGGGCATCGTCACAACCTTTGCAGGTGGCGGGACATCCTCCGCTGATGGTATAGCCGCCACCGCAGCCATCCTCAATGTGCCCAGCGGTCTTGCAATCGATGGACTCGGCAATGTATACGTTAGCTGCAACAATACCGTGCGCAGGATCGATGCATCGGGTATCATCACCACAGTTGCCGGTCCTGGCCCGGCTTCTGTTCCCTTTTACTTCACCGGCGACGGTGGCCCGGCCACTGCAGCCAGTATCAATGGAGGCTTTGGCAGCCCCGACGCAATAGCCACAGATGCAGATGGGAACCTGTACATTGGCGATCAGGGACATTTCCGTATACGTAAGGTCAATAGCTCCGGTATCATCTCTACGGTTGCAGGCGTCGGCCTTGACGGCTATAGCGGAGACGGAGGATATGCGACTTACGCGCGCATCGGTACCCCGCTCGGCCTGGCTTTCGACAGATCGGGCAATCTGCTGATGACCGACTATGACAACAACTGCATTCGCTCAGTCACCTATGCTGTCTTCGTTCCGGAAAATGAGCATCCCGCCCTCGGAATAAATTTATTCCCCAACCCCAGCCGCGGGATCTTTACAATGACCATCGGGTCAAATTCGAATACTCAGGCCCGGATTACAATTATGGATATGGCAGGTCAGCAAGTGAAGGATTTTGCCGCCGCTACGAATAAACCTGTCGATGTGAGTTTGGATGTTTCCACTGGTCTTTATTTAGTTGTCGCGTCCACTGCCGAGGGGAAGTGGAGCAGGCAGGTAGTCATAGAATAGAAATTAAGGCGTGAAATCAGACTCCGAAATTGATTTCACTTCCTTCGATATTCTGCCGCAGCCGGCATAGCGCCTGCGCCAGTATTTATCATTCAGACTGCTGATCGTCACACCATAGGAGCTTGAGGCATGAACAAAATAACCGTTGGCAAGGTAGACACCAACATGCGAGATGCGAAAATGGTGGATGCGAAAGAAAACAAGATCGCCCTCGCTGGCATCTTCCGAATGCCTGATGTGCTCACAATGCCTGTGCTGTTCCCGCGTGGTGCGCAGCAACTCAACCCCAAACACACGCCCGTAAAGTTTTTGAGAAAATGCCGAACAGTCAATACCTCCGCTGTCCGTGCCGCCCCACTTGTATTGTATACCATACCATCCGTCAATAAAGTGATATAAGGGATAGTTAGTAATATCGTACGGCTCCACGCCTATCTGCTGAGCATACTTTGTTATGGCATTATTCACTTCCTCTTCGGCGGCTGCCTGGTCGGCCTCGTTAAGCTCGTCCTTGCCGTTCTCTTTGTTTTGCAGGCTGTCATTCGCCCTTGAGATCACCGGGATCGAATCCTTCACGTCGGGCAGGTTCATCTCCTCGGGCGCCTTGGTTTGTGCTGCATTGGTCAGTGCACCCTGCTGCCTGTCCGAAACAGAAGCGACGTTTTCAGCGTTTTTTTTTACTTCGGTAATATCACTGGTCTCTGGCTTTTTATTTTTGACGTCGGGTAGCAATGTGGTGGTAATTGCCGGCTGACCGGTATTACTTCTTATTTGCAGATTATACGATGCCGGGTTAGCTGTCTGGCTATCGCTGTCATAAGATGAAAATAGGAAACATGCGCTGACGCATAAGAATAAATGTTTCCCCATAAAAATGATTTAATGCTATAAAGATAAAATACAAAGTGAGATAAGCAAATAGTAAAAATTAAAATTTGACAGATATTTTGTTAACAGGTTAATTGGACGATATTTCTCTATCTTAGTTCATAAATAATTAATACAGCACCCATGATCACCTACCAGGATTTTGAAAAAGTGGACATCCGGCTCGGCAAAATAATTGAGGTAAAAGACTTTCCCGAGGCCATCAAGCCAGCCTTTAAACTGCTGATAGATTTCGGTGCCGAGCTGGGCGTCAAAAGGTCGAGTGTTCAGCTCGTAGGCACATACGAAAAGCATGAGTTGCAGGGACTGCTGGTAGCCTGCGTCGTCAATTTTCCACCCAAACGGGTTGGCCCGTTCGAATCAGAAGTGCTGACACTGGGCTTCAAAAACACAGAAGGATTGGGATATGTGCTGGTCACGCCGTCCAAGGCAACAGTCAGGTTGGGCGACCGGCTGAGCTGAGACTAAATTTCCCTCAGCTTCTCTACAGCAAAGTACATTTTCAGCTTGCCCTTATTCTTTGCTACTATCTCACCACGGTATTCGCAGTGAAACTTATCCTTCACCAGGTCATATGTCGACTGTGAGATATTGATCTTGCCTGGGTCGCAATTCTGTTCCATTCGCGCAGCCAGGTTCACCGTATCGCCCCATATATCGTAGGCAAATTTCTTCATGCCCACTATCCCCGCTACAACGCTGCCTGTATGCACCCCTATCCTCATGTCAAAGGTTGCATCACCGAGTTGTGTTTTACGATAAAGCATAAAATCGCGCATCATTATGGCTACTGACACCGCATTTGCAGCATGCATAGGGTTGGATACCGGCAAGCCGGCAACCGCCAGGTAAGCATCCCCTACTGTTTTTATCTTTTCAATGTTGTACTTATCCAGCATCCCATCGAATGCTTTAAAACAGGCATGCAGCTCACCAACGAGCTGCTTTGCCGAGAACCGCTCAGCTACTGTGGTGAAGCTTACAAAGTCTGTAATGATCACCGTCACATTATCATACTGCTGGGCATGCACCATTCCCTTGTCCTTCAGCTCATCGGCCACCTGCTCAGGCAGTATGTTCAGCAGCAGGTCTTCCGCTTTTTTCTTTTCCTGCGATATCAGCTTCGTATTCGCCTTCTGCTTACTGTAGGTATAGAACATGCTCCCGAAAACAACCACCAGCACCACTATGCCAATAATGTAAAGCCAGCGGGCTATATCCTTGTTCGCCGACTGTATTTTGTCCAGTTCCGCCTGCTTGCTCTTCAACTCTTCATCCCTGCGCGTCTCCACATTGGCTATCTTCACATAGTTCGCAGTGCTCACTTCCTGTTCGCTCTTTCCCTTGTTGTGCTTGGCATTCGCCATCGCTTCATTATAGTTCAGTTGCCTTAGCGCCTCAGACAGGTCTTTGTGAAAGATATTCACCACATCAACATAGCCGTTATCCTTGCTCAGCGATACGCTGCGGCTCAGGTAGTCTACCGCCCGGTGCAGGTTTGCGTTCCTTGTTTCTTTCGTCTGCGCCGTTTCGGTTGCAGTGTCCTCCGCCATGCTCAGGTATGCGCTGCCTATATTGCCGTTTATGCGTGCTATATTATTTTCATCGTCCAGCCTGCCAAATATCTTCAGGGCCTTATTGTAGTATTCAATGGCCTTGGCAAAATCGTTCTGCTCACTGTAAGCCATCCCTATCGTGCCCAGCAGCACACCCTTGCTGCCCTTACTATCCGGTATTTTGGGCAATGCATTCACCATTGAGTCAATAAGCTCTGCAGTATGGGGCCTCGTTTGCGCAAACACGAAAACCGGCAGCAGAAAAAACAATGAGACAATAAAAATCCTTATACGCATACTTGTACAAATATGGGTGATAAAATGTATTGTGGCAAGTAAATCTATATATTTTTTATTGATTGACCAGAGGGTAAGATTAACAATACGGGAGGGATTTTCCGCAATATGATTTTAATATATTATTATTAAACAGCTTACTGCAACGCATCACGGGTTTCATGCTCTTTTATGCTGGCAGTTTCCAGAAAAATCATGAAGCCTTTCAATTGCATGATGGTAACGCCTCGGTCATACAAAGCATAACCCACCGCCCTCTCGCGAGGCCGAAAAATACTACCCAATAAAAAGTTGGTAAAGTCTATCCTGCTAACTTCCTTTCTTCACCTTGATAGCGCTGAGGCCCTTGGGTCCCATCTCCACTTCAAAGGTCACCTTGTCTCTTTCCTTTATCGGTTCAGACAGTTGGTTGATGTGTACAAACACACTTTCCTGGCTTTGCAGGTCATTTATAAATCCATAGCCCTTGGCATCGTTGAAGAAGGTGACTACACCCTTCCTGATCACCTCGCGCACTTCTGTCACTTGTTTGGCCGCGCCCAGCTGAATGTCTTCTATGTTTATCTCCTTCCGCTTCCGTGGGTCAGGCGGGGTCGAAGAGAGGTTTCCATCCTCATCCACATAGGCCAGCATATCCTCAAGGCTTTTGCCCTTGTTGTTATTTGCCTTACGCTCTTCTTTTCTCTGTGCCTTCTCCTGCCTGTCCTTTGCTTTTTTCTTCTCTTTTTCTTTTTTACCTACGGTTTCCTGACCCATATTTCCCTTTAACTTTTTTGGTTCCTTGTAAAGGTCGTCTTTTTTACGCTGTATACCTAATTAAATATAAAACAACATTTTCGGACGTCAGCCACACTAATGCCTATCTGGTTTCTACCTTTTACGCCATGTTTCCAACGCCCTTCTCATTTTAATTATTAATTTTGATCTAAACTCAACGGTCATGAAAACACGCTCACTCATCTTATTGGCAGCAGGCTGCTCTTTTTTTATTGCCTCTTGCGGCAACAATGCTCCCGCCGGTAATACTTCAGCTTCCGACTCCGCAACGTCAAAGCCACTCGCAGCCGTTGCGCTGGCGCCCGTAAGCCAGTCGCCCGATTTCGCGAATGCCTCGCTAACCATAAGTTCGGTAAAAGCCGAAAAGGCCGGGAAAGACTCAGCTAAAGTAACCTTCGCTTTCGAGGTGAAGAATTACGAGCTCAAGATGCAGACCTCAGATAATGGCAATAAAATGTGCAACAACTCAGACAAAGGCCAGCACATCCACTTCATACTCGACAACGGCCCGTACAAGGCCCTCTATGAGCCAACAAACGATGTGGTGCTGCCCAACGACGGTAAAGAGCACTACCTGATGGCGTTCCTTTCCCGCTCCTACCACGAATCTTTGAAGAACAAGGGTGCAGCAGTTGTGTATCACTTCAAAATAGATGAAAAAGGCAACCTCAAAAAACTGGACGACCCAAAGACTCCCATGCTCTTCTACAGCCGCCCCAAGAGCGACTATACCGGCAAGGACACCGCCAACATTCTGCTCGACTTCTATGTATGGAACTGCGACCTTGCACCCGATGGCTACAAGGTCAAAGCTGAGATAAACAACGACAACAGGCCGAGCCAGCAACTGGCTGCCACACTCGATAAATGGGAGTCGCACTTCATCCAGAATCTCGGCACCGGCAAGTGCAAAGTGGTGCTCAAACTTATCGACAAGGACAGCAAGCCCGTAGAAGGCCCTATGACCAGCGCCACAAGGTCATTCAACCTTGCCGCAACGGCCAACTAATGCTTTCTGAATTTGTCATCAGCCCCCGGAATTTCGCAACATGCAAAAACTAACCAAAAGACAGCTCAACTCTCTTTTCATGATCATCTTAGCCCTGCTCTGCTTCGCCGGCGCTATCTACACCTTTTTCTTCTGGAAGTAAAAAATATTACACTTTCTTTGGTATCAATATGATGCCTGAGTTTGTTTGCCCATCTCCGTTCGCTTACAACCGGAGTTTAATATTATTACGATAAAAAAGCCGTCCATACAGGACGGCTTGGAAACAAAATTAATCAAATCGCGCATTCATTCAAATAATTGATAATCAATTATCGGGAACGTTTACTTCACTAAATACATCACCTCCTTTATCATCTTCACCGTACGGGGCACATCGGGCAGGTATGCCGCCACAAGGTTGGGGGCATAGTGCATATTGGTGTCGGCTGAGCAAATGCGGCGTATCGGTGCATCGAGATAGTCAAACGCTTCCTTTTGTATTCGGTAAGTGATCTCGGAAGATACGCTGCCAAACGGCCATTGCTCCTCTACGATCACCAGCCTGTTCGTCTTTTTTACAGATTCTACTATGGTTTGCCAGTCCAGCGGCCGTATGGTACGCAGGTCTATTACCTCGGCGCTGATGTTTTCCTTGGCCAGCTCATCGGCAGCGCCCATAGCCACCTTCATCATCTTGTTATAGCTCACTATGGTCACATCAGTGCCCGCACGCTTCACATCTGCCTTCCCTATTGGCACCAGGTACTCCTCTTCGGGTACCTCGCCTTGGTCGCCGTAGCTTGTCTCTGCTTCCATAAACACCACCGGGTCCTCATCGCGTATCGCCGATTTCAGCAGCCCCTTGGCGTCGTATGGATTAATGGTAGAGATCACCTTCAGGCCGGGCACATTGGCATACCAGTTCTCAAACGCCTGTGAGTGCTGCGCTCCAAGCTGCCCTGCAGAGCCATTTGGCCCGCGAAAAACAATGGGGCAGGTATATTGGCCGCCGCTCATCGAGTATATTTTGGCCGCATGGTTCACGATCTGGTCTATGGCCAGCTCGGCAAAGTTCCAGGTCATGAACTCCACTATTGGTCGGGTATTGTTCATAGCCGCGCCCACGCCTATGGCTGCAAAACCAAGCTCAGAAATAGGTGTATCGATCACTCTTTTCGCACCAAATTCATCGAGCATGCCCTGGCTCACCTTATAAGCGCCATTATATTGTGCCACTACCTCGCCCATCAGGAAAACGCGCGGGTCGCGGCGCATTTCTTCTTCCATTGCCTCTCTTAATGCCTGTCGTAACGGTATGGTTCGCATGATATTATTTTCAGAAGTAAAAATTCAGATAGGTGGCAAAGGTAAGAAAACGAAGTTTATTTCTTTTCCGGATAAAAAGTAACGGTACTGTAAGTGTTGTCCTCCATCATTTTCAGCTTCATCACGGTATCATTCAGCAGCAGTATATCCATGCTCATGGTCTCGGCAGGGCCTTCCGGGCTCATCTCCGTAAGCACCAGCTTCCCGGTGCTGTCTATGCTCCACTTGCTCGAGTCTACCGCCCCGCTGAACATCAGTATGGCCACATTATCCGGCCTGAAATTGAAAACCGTATGCATCACGGCGTCATGCTGCATGTTCTTTGCGCTGTCATATTGCAACTGCAGCACCTTGCGCATACTGTCCATATTGGTAACGCCATACAATTGCAGGTTGGTCGCATTGTCATTGTTCTTGCCTATAGTGTCTATGTAGTGCTGGCTGTTGTTAAAGAAACTATCCATGTCTGGGTTCTCCAGGCGCACCGCATGCCACGTACCCAGTATTGTCTTTTTGTAATCATTCTGCGTTTGTGTCTTGCAGGCAAATAGCACTACGGTAAGCAGCAATAGTACGGTGATGATACGTTTCATTTATAGAAAATATTCAAATGTTAGTAATGTTATTTGGGTCCTTCAACGGTGTCGATATACTTTTTTTGCTGCAGGTCATAAAGGGCAAACCCTTGCGCCTGCCTGTTCAGCAGAAATCCCCTGTAGCCATTTTCAGGTACCTGTATAGTAAATTTCTGCGATGGAAATATGTTTTGCTGAAACATGATCTCTATATGTATCAGGCCGCCGCTCAGCTCTGAAAGTATGCAATAGTTCTTGCCATATCGCGGCATCATTTTCCCTTCCATCTTCACATAGAACGGAGTCATTTTATCGCCCTGTATATAAACATACGAAAACGGCTGCGCCGCCGCAGTCCCAGCTACCAGTGCTACACAAGCCATAAGGCTCACCCACCTAAAGAAACCCCTTACTCCCGCCATCAACACTTTTTTCTTTTCAATTCAACCTATCAACCATTCAACCAATCCAATCAACTATTTAACTAATCAACCAATCAACCCCCACCCTTTTAACTTTCAACTTTTTACTTTTGACTTTTCCCTACTCCAGCTCTATCAGCACCGCGCCCTTCTCCACTGCTGTTCGCTCATTTACCCTTATTGCCTTCACCGTAGCTGCCGTTGTAGCCTTTAGAATGTTTTCCATCTTCATAGCCTCAAGTATCACCAGCCCGTCGCCCTTATTTATCTGCTGTCCCGGGCTTACCAGTATTTTCAGCACCATACCCGGCATAGGCGCTTTTATCGGCTCTGCCTTTGCCATAGCCTTCATATCCATACCCATATTGCTCAGCAATTGGTCTATAGGCTCCTTGATCATCGTCTTATACAACTGTCCGTTTATTCTCAGCGATACCTCCTTGTTCTTCCTGTCCACATTTTCCACTATCGCCGTATAGCTCTTACCATTATATAGCACGCTTACCAGCCCATTCGGCTGCCAGCTTGCATCCCACTCAGCTACGGTACCATTGATCAGCATACTACCATCCTCCTGGGCAACCGGAAAAGTAATTTTATCATTAACAGTAAGCTTTAGCATGTCGGTTTAATTTGATGAAGCAAAAATAGGATTTTGGAAGTGGTTTGATGATAATTTTTGCTTTTTCGCAAATTTGAGGAAATAGTAAAAAAACATGGACTATTTATGCAAATCGTCCGAAATTGTTTTTGTAAATTTAAGAAAAAATATCCGCCATGAAACACATCAACTACACCATCGCAGCCATTGCATTGCTCTTCATTTCCACCTTTGCTATAGCGCAACGAGTGGAGGTAACAGACGGCAGCCTTGACGCACTTAAAGGAATCAAAAAGCTGAACGTTAAGTACGACTACTCCGGCATGACAGTGGGTAAAAAATCAGAGAAGGATTATGTTGACGAAAAAACGGACGGATTTAACAAAAAAGAACCCGGCAAAGGTGACAAATGGGCCAAAGACTGGAAGGCCGATCGCGAAGGGCGCTACGAGCCCACCTTCGAAGAGGGGTTCAATAAAAATGGCGACATACAAGTGGGTTATAACCCTAAAGAAAAATACACCCTTATTTTCAAAACCGTACTTACTGAGCCCGGCTTCAATATCGGCGTTATGAGAAAAAGCGCTTACATAGACGGGGCTGCATGGATCGTGGAAACGGCCGACCAAAGCAAGGTGATTGCCAAAATGGATGTGAACAAATGTCCCGGCCGCACCATCTTCGGCGATGACTACGATACCGGCGAACGTATCATGGAGGCCTATGCATCTGCAGGCCGCGCACTTGCACGGTACCTGAGAAAAAGTACGGAATAAGCCTTAACTGATCTTCCCCCAGTGCGACTGTTTCCCTTGCTGCACCAGCATACCTCGTATGCCACGGTGCTGCGGCATATCTATGCCTGGGTCTTGTGCAATTAGCTGTTGGGCTGCTTTCCGTGTTTCTTCCAGTATGGCCCCGTCCAGCACTATATCGGCCAGTTTGAATTTCATAATACCGCTTTGCTTGGTGCCATACATATCGCCAGGCCCGCGCATGGCCAGGTCCTGCTCTGCTATCTTAAACCCATCTGTAGTGGAAACCATTATCTGCACACGTTTATAACTCTCATCACTCACCTTGTTGCCCGTCAGCAGCACACAGTACGACTGGTCGGCACCACGCCCCACCCTGCCCCTCAACTGATGCATTTGCGACAAGCCAAAGCGTTCTGCGCTCTCTATCAGCATCACAGACGCATTAGGCACATTCACGCCCACTTCTATTACCGTCGTAGCTACCAGCACATCAGCCTCGCCCTTCACAAAACGCTGCATATTTCGTTCACGCTCCCCAACTTCCTGCCGGCCATGCACCATGGCTATACGGTATTTATTTTCGTTAAACCATATTTTCACCTGCTCATATCCGGCCATCAGGCTCTCGTAGTCCAGCTTCTCCGACTCTTCTATAAGCGGGTACACGATGTATGCCTGCCTGCCCGTATCCACTTCTTTTCTTATGAACTCCATCACACCCATGCGTGCCGCGTCCCGGCGGTGCACCGTCTTTATCTCCTTTCTGCCGGGCGGCAATTCATCAATAACGGATACTTCGAGGTCACCATACAGGGTCATGGCCAGTGTACGCGGTATGGGGGTTGCCGTCATCACCAGCACATGCGGGGGCATCTCATTCTTCTTCCACAGCCGGGCGCGCTGCCCCACCCCAAACCTATGCTGCTCATCGATCACCGCCAGCCCCAGGTTATGAAATTGTACACTTTCTTCTATCAGGGCGTGCGTCCCTACAACCAGTCTCAAGGTGCCATCGGCCAGCTCCTGCAATATTTCCTTGCGCACTTTACCCTTTACATTGCCCGTCAGCAACTTCACCGTAATGCCCATATCTGCCAGCAGTTCCGATATGCTTATAAAATGCTGCTGCGCCAGTATTTCTGTCGGCGCCATGATGCATGCCTGGAATCCATTGTCTAATGCCAGCAGCATAGACATCACGGCTACTATAGTTTTGCCGCTGCCCACATCGCCCTGCAGCAGGCGGTTCATCTGCTTGCCGGTGCCTGTGTCCTGTCTTATTTCCCTGAGCACTCTTTTCTGCGCGCCTGTAAGCTCAAAGGGCAGATGGTTTGTAAAAAAATTATTAAAGTGTTCGCCCACCTTACCAAACGGCCAGCCCCGCTGGGCACTATGCTGCAGCCGCAGCCTGGCGATCACCAATTGAGATATGAACAGTTCTTCCCACTTCATCCGGTAGCGCGCCACGCGTTCATGTTCCTCACTGTCCGGGAAATGCAGCCAGCGGATGGCGTCATACCGGCCACAAAGCTTGTATCTGCTCACAATATCCTGTGGCAATACTTCCGGCACGTCGCCGGGTCCTATTCGTTCGAAAAGAGCTTGTGTCAGTTTAGCAAACGATCTGTTGGATATGCCCTTAATCCGCAGCTTTTCTGTGGTGGAATACATGGGCTGCATCCCCGCCTTTGCGGTGTCTGCGTTCCAGAGTTCTATTTCAGGGTGGGTAATGTTGTAGTTCCCGTTAAAGAGGCTCACCTTACCAAAGACAAGGTAACGCTCGTTTTCCTTCAGCGACTTCTTCATCCATTGGGCCCCCTGGAACCAGAGCAACTCTATCCGGCCGGTGTCGTCATAAAGGGTGGCTACCAGTCGTTTCTTCCGCGCACTGCCTTCCTCGCCTATGTTGATGAGGGTCCCGGCCAGTTGTGCGTACTCGGTTGTATTGTTAATGGTATTTATTTTCGCAAGCTGCGCCCGGTCAAAGTAGCGGTAAGGATAATGGTACAGCAGGTCTTCAAATGTGCCGATCTCAAGCTCCTGGCGCAGCAACTCGCCGCGTTGCGGCCCAACGCCTTTAAGAAACTCAATAGGTGACTCTAATATGGCCTTTGAATGATCGATGAGACAAAAATAACCCGCAAATGCTAATTCGGCTGAATGAAATTTATCCTTTGTTTGTTACAAACTCCCAGCCAATATCTGTCCGGTAGTACTTGCCGTCAAATTCAATGTGATCTACATTCTCATAACATTTCTGCACCGCCTGCTGTAAATTATCGCCATAAGAGGTCACTGCTAGCACCCGGCCTCCATTGGTAAGAACATGGTGATCCTTGTTGGTCGTGCCGGCATGGAACAGCAGGCTGCCTTTCACCTTTTCAAATCCCGACATATACTTGCCCTTCTGGTAATTGCCGGGATACCCGCCAGACACCAGCATCACTGTGCCTGCGGCCTTAGTGCTGTGCCTTACTGTTACCTCGTTCAGCTTTCCTTCGCTCATACTCAGTATCAGTTCCACAAGGTCATTCTCCAGCCTCGGTATCACCACTTCTGTTTCCGGATCTCCCAGCCGGCAATTGTATTCTATCACATAGGGTTCACCCTTCACATTTATAAGCCCGAAAAAGATGATACCCTGGTAAATTATATTTTCTGCCTTAAGCCCCTTAATTGTTGGATCAACGATTTTATCCACTACCTGCTCCATAAATGCCGCGTCGGCAAAAGGCACCGGTGAAACCGCACCCATACCGCCCGTGTTAGGTCCCTTGTCGCCTTCAGCTATCCGCTTATAGTCCTTGGCTTCAGGAAAAAGCACATAGTTGTTGCCGTCCGTAAACGCAAATACAGAAAGCTCTATCCCATCCAGGAACTGCTCCACCACCACCTTGGCGCTCGACTCACCAAACTGCTTATCCATAACCATAGACCGGAAAGCCTTAACAGCCTCAATCGCCGTTTGTGCGATTACCACACCCTTTCCCGCAGCAAGACCATCAGCCTTGATAACTATCGGCGGCGAACTTCGCTTTATATAGGCTACTCCCTGCTCAAAGCTGTCAACAGTAAACTCCTTGTATGCCGCAGTCGGAATGTTGTGCCGCTCCATGAACTTTTTGGAGAAAGCCTTACTGCCTTCCAGTCGCGCGCCGTCTTTTGATGGGCCCACCACAATTATGTGTTTTAATTGCGGATCATTTTTGAAGTAGTCATATATCCCTGCCACCAGCGGATCCTCCGGACCAGGAAAAAGTATGTCGATCTTGTAATCGATACATGCTTTTTTTACGGCTTCGAAATCGTTATACGATATCGGGAGGTTTGTGCCATACTCGGTAGTGCCGGCATTGCCCGGGGCAATAAAAAAACTGCCGCATAAGGGGCTATGGCTCAATTTCCAGGCGAGGGCGCATTCTCTGCCTCCGGAGCCAAGCAGAAGGATATTTTTCATTTGACGAATAAAATTATAAAAACGACCGCAATTTCGTAATAGTAATCGAAAGAACAGATTTTTTATCCCGATAAATGTTTTTGCGTATATTTCGTGTTCCAAAATCTAAAACAGAAAATTTATGAGCGAAGCATCAGTTAACAAAGGACACCCCAAAGGATTGTACGTACTGTTCTTTACAGAAATGTGGGAGCGTTTCAGTTACTACGGTATGAGGGCCATCCTTATCCTTTTTATGACCAAAATGCTTGCATTCGACCCGAAGTTTGCTTCCGGTATCTACGGAAATTTCACAGCGCTTGTTTATCTCACACCGCTCATAGGTGGCTTTATTTCAGATCGTTACTGGGGCAACCGTCGTTCCATTTTTGTAGGCGGTATTACCATGGCCATCGGCCAGTTCATCCTGTTTTTCTGTGCAGGATCGATAGCTGCCAACATGGATTTTGCCAAGATATTGTTCGTAGTCGGCCTCACGGCGCTCGTCATCGGAAATGGCCTGTTCAAACCAAACATTTCCACCATGGTTAACCAATTGTACGCCCCGGGCGACAAAAGAGTGGACGCGGCATTTTCGATATTTTATATGGGTATCAACCTCGGAGCCTTTTTCTCACCACTCATCTGCGGTAGCCTTGCCGAGAAAGTGGACTACAAATGGGGCTTCTTTGCCGCCGGTGTCGGCATGACACTCGGGCTGATCGTGTTCCAGTTTCTTAAGAATAAATACATCGTTACCTCCGACGGAAAACAGATTGGCGTTCGGCCCAATAAGGCCATTGCTCCCAGCACCCCTGTTACACCCGGCAATGATATCGAGCCAACCGTAGGCATACCACCACAGGAAGCTAAAAAATCAGAATTCACCCCTGCGAGGGTCGGTATCTGGCTCGTGGTGTACGCAGTACTATGGGCATTTTTCATGCTGTTTGTAGGATTCAACTGGATCAGTACACTCGTATTTTCTACATCTATCACCGCTGCAGGGTTCATTATTACTGACCCTACATTGAACAAGATCGAACGCCAAAGGATCATCGTTATCTACATAGCTGCATTTTTCGTCATCTTCTTCTGGAGTGCTTTTGAGCAGGCCGGTGCTTCACTCACACTCTTCGCAGATCAGCAGACAGACCGCCACATCTTCGGTTTCGAAATGCCGGCAAGCTGGTTTCAGTCTGTTAATCCTTTAGCCATAATAGTCTTCGCCCCCATCTTTGCCGCCCTTTGGACCGGTCTTGGCAAGCGGAATATGGAACCCGCTTCGCCACTCAAGCAGGCTATCGGTCTGTTCCTGCTGTCTATCGGCTATCTCGTTATCGCCTTCGGCGTAAAAGGCGTCGATGGTGATATAAAAGCTTCTATGTTCTGGCTTTTGGGCATGTATATCCTTCACACATTCGGCGAGCTGTGCCTTTCGCCTATCGGTCTGTCCATGGTCGCCCGCCTGTCGCCCACACGTCTCGCTTCATTGCTTATGGGTGTTTGGTTCCTTGCCAATGCCATGGCGAACGACTTCGCGGGCATGCTCAGCAAGCTCTATCCCGAAGCCGGAAAATCGACGAGCTTCTTTGGTTTCAGCATTAATTCGCTTCACGACTTCTTCATGATATTTGTGTTTTTGTCCGGCGCAGCAGCAATTATTTTGTTCCTTCTCTCTAAGATGATGCTCAAAATGATGAATGGACTGAGATAAAAACATGTTACAACTATTGTTTACAGAGCCGGCGCTGCCGGCTCTGTTCGTTACCGCCGGGGTCAGAAAAAGGGTGAATGAAAAAGTTAAGCTATTTTGTAACCCTAATTCAAGTCTGAATAGAAAATAAAGTTTATTTTGCTACGTCAAACAAACATCTGATGGAATCTGTACAGGAAACAAAGACGCTCACGCTGGACGAAATTCAGGACTTTAAAGGTAAATACCCAAAGCAGTTGTGGTACTTGTTTATGTCCGAAATGTGGGAACGGTTTGCGTTTTACGGCATGAGAGGCATGCTAACCATTTTTATGGTTGAAAGGCTCTTGCAATCAGAAAAGGAGGCCAACCTGAAATATGGCGCCATCCAGGCCTTCGTATATACAATGGCTTTTATCGGCGGCATCTTCGCCGACAAAATACTTGGTTTCAGAAAATCTATTTTCTGGGGTGGACTGTTAATGATCGCCGGAAGTTTCATCCTCGCCGCTTCACCTGAACACCTTTATTATATAGGCATTAGTTTCACAATTGTAGGTACGGGCTTTTTCAAACCCAACATCTCAACGATGGTCGGGAATCTCTACAAAGCCGGCGATCACCGTCGCGATGCAGGTTTTGGGGTTTTCTATTCGGGCATAAATATCGGTGCGTTATTGGGTGGTTATCTGTGCATCAATGTGGCAAATCACTATTCCTGGAACGCTGCCTTTTCGCTGGCCGGCATCGGTATGACCATAGGTCTGGGCATATTTATTTTTACTAAGA
>CAYNGS010000001.1:0-38826 GCA_964396625.1 uncultured Flavipsychrobacter sp. | reverse complement strand
GAGATGATAAGTCCAGGCCGGTGGCGCAGTGTTCCATGTCTCCGTTGTGTACACTAAGACCTGGTTGTAAGTGTTGTAGTTATACAAATGCAGTTTGCTGTTGGCGAACCTTCCGCCGCCTGCCGTTACCCAGTTCTGAAGCGTGTCGGTGAGCAGGTTATGATTAGCGTCATAGGTATATTCGTACCGGTTCACATTCTTCCAAGTGTGCGCCGCACTATCCCAATTCAGATTGATCTCAGTGGCAATGTCGCTGGCGGCGCTATAAAGAAGTGAGTCGCCGGTATTGTTTATCCAGGCGCTGAGGGCGCTATCCCAATGTTGCACAATGGTGTTGGAAAGTAAGGTAGCCGCAGTATAGTCGTAAAGAGTGAATGTGTTATTCTTCCATATTGATGCTGCATTGCCCCAGGACTGGCGCATCGATTTGATCATTTCGTTGGTTGCGTTAAACGTGTCAAAATATTGGTTCGTGTTTTTCCAAATCAATGCGGAGGTATCCCATTTTTGGGCGAGGTGATAGATCATGTTGCTGCTGGCATCGTATCCAAAACTGTCTTTTGTAGCATTTACCCACGCAGCGGAGGGCGCGCTCCAGTTTTGGACAATTTTTAAAATATTGTTCAGACCTGTATAGGTATTCGTAGTTTTTGAGTTGTTCACCCACGAAACGCTCGGAGGATCCCAGTTCATTAAAATCCGGTTTGTAAGGTTGTTATCTGCATTGTAGGCATTTACTTCAAACTGGTTATTGACCCAGCTCGTGGAGGTTGTATCAAAATATTGACTGGTAATACTGTCGATATTGTTCGTACCGCCAAACCCCTGAAAGTATCTATAGCTCAGATTGCCGGTAGTGTAACCGGGTTGAGCCACCAGCACATACGCACTGTCGAAAGCAACGCCGCCATTGTTAGCGGTGTCCCGTGCTCCGGAATAAATGTAGTAAGTCGAATCGCCGATAGTCAGAAAATCAGTTCCATTGTACCGGGTCTTTGTGGTAGCAATGAGTCGGGATATCTGCGCGTCAGCGCTTGCCGAATACAGAAATGCGACAATCAGCAGGAAGTACTTATTTTTCATAAAATTCGAATATTTATCGGTTAGCAAACACAAACAGTTGCTTCCGAGCGGATTAGACGGAAAAATTGCCGGTAAGTTTAAGTGTCACACCGAAAATTATTTCTTCAGCGCAGCCTTGTACACACGCAGACAACGCGCCCGGGCCTCTTCGTGGGCAACAACCGGTTGCGGATAGCTAAGTTGATCGAGCTCGGGTATCCAATGCCTGATATATTTGAGTTCCGGGTCGAATTTCTTTGTTTGTAAATACGGATTAAATATGCGAAAGTAAGGGGCTGCGTCGCATCCGCATCCTGCTGCCCATTGCCAGCCGCCATTGTTTGCTGCAAGGTCGAAATCGGTCAGTCGCTCAGCGAAATAGGCTTCTCCCCAACGCCAGTCTATGAGGAGATGCTTGGTGAGAAAGCTCGCGGTGATCATTCTTACACGGTTGTGCATATAGCCGGTTTTATTGAGCTGGCGCATGCCTGCGTCAACAATGGGATAGCCAGTTTGGCCAAGGCACCAACTTTCAAATTCTTGCTCATTGTTTCGCCAGTGTATGGCATCATATTCTTTTTTGAACGACTGATGTACAACAGTAGGAAAATGCCACAGGATCATCTGATAGAACTCCCGCCATATCAGTTCATTCACGAGTGTGGCATTTATCGCTAGTGCCTGCTTAGCCAAATGCCGAATGCTGATGGTGCCGAAACGGAGATGCACGCTCAGTCTTGTTGTTCCGTTAGTGGCTGGGAAGTCGCGGGTCTTATCATAATTCGAAGCGATAAATTCATCTAGTTCACCCGGTGTGTTGTCGAGGTCAGTTTCTCTAAAGCCGAGATCGGATAAGGACACCATAGTTCCTGTTTGCAGGCGGTGAAAATGTTGAAAATATTTCTCCGTAGGGTATTGCTTCAAATAGAAGTCGCTGATCTTTTCTTTCCATTTTCTGCTGTATGGCGTATAGACAGTGTATGGATCTTTGTTGTCTTTTTCAACCTCACTTTTTTCAAATATTACCTGGTCTTTAAAACTATGGAACGCAATACCTTTTCCCGCCAGCAATTCGCCGATCTCGTTATCCCTTTTCCGGGCATACGGTTCATAATCATGATTCGTGTATACCGCAGCAACGTTATAGTTTGCTAACAGTTTTTTAAAAGAGTCGAGCGGTGTACCGTGAAAGGTAACCAGAGCACTTCCCATTTTTTCAAGTTGATCATTAATTTGCTGCAGACTGCGGTGGATAAAGTGTACCCGCCGGTCTCTCTTATCATCCAGACTATCGAGAATGTTCCTGTCGAAAATAAAAATGGGGAGCACCGGCTCACCGCTGCGAAGAGCGTGATACAGACCGGCGTTATCATTCAGCCTCAGATCACGGCGAAACCAAAATACAGAGATAGGTGTGGACATAAAACGAACGGTAATTTATGAAAGTTATCGCAGGATAATTTAGACGCAATAAATTTCTTATTCGTTTTTAATAGTATTTTTGGTGACCAGAACGCAACAAGTAATTTGGTGCGTTGCTGCTAAATAAGGAAGCCATAATTCATGTGGATATTTATGATTATTTTTAACTTTTAAATTTTGATTTCACTCATTTAGTGTAGGTTTGCTATCTTGGCGCGTTACATGTTTTTAAAGCGAATAATATTAGTAATTTCAGGTGTTTTTTGTGCATTTAGTTCATCGGCCCAACTACAGGGAGGCGAACTGATCCAGTCGCGCATTCTGATACTGCTCGATGAATCGTCGAGCATGATCCAATCCTGGTCTGGTGGTAAAGAGAAATACAAGGCTGCAAACGAACTGATCATGCGGCTTATGGACAGTGTGTATGAGGTGAACCGCGATGTCGAGTTTTCCTTGCGCGTCTTTGGCCATCAATCCACGGTTCAGGAAAATAATTGCTACGATACCAAGAACGAGGTCCCTTTTGCCAAAGACAACAAAATTCAAATGTCTCTGCGGCTCGCTGATATACGGCCACTCGGGGTAACGCCGATCGCCTACGCATTGAGGCAGGCGGCTGAATACGATCTTGTCAATGTTGCTCTGAATGCCTATAGTATTATCCTGATCACGGACGGAGGTGAGAGTTGCGGCGGCGACATTTGTGAGGTGATGAAAATGCTGATAAAGAATAAGGTCTACTTCAAGCCATATATCATCAGTCTTGAGAACGATCCCACGTTAAAAACTACTTACTCGTGTATGGGAGATTATCTGCAGGTGATCAAGGAAAGCGACATATCGCCCGCGGTAGGAACGATCGTTACGGCCTTCAGGCCGGCGTTAAAAATGAAAACGGCCGATTACAAAGAAATTCAAAATACGGTGGCACATGTGCCGAGCGTACTGAAGGTGAATATTCCGCCGCCGGAGAGCGTTGCCGAACTTGAGCCGGCAAGTCTCAAAACAGCGAACGTCAGCATCCCCCAACCTAAAAAAATAACGACGACTGTGCAGGTCGTCTCACTTCCGAAAATGGTGATCGATATACCTGCACCACTGCCTGTGGTTAAGATCGGCTCTGCGGCGCCGGCCGGTCTCGTTGCGGCGAAATTGCCTGCGCCCAAGCCGGCGAAAGCAACCTATACCGCGCCAGCCGTTCCGCTGCCATCGTTTGTGATAGACGTACCTGTGGAGCGGAGTGCTGACAAGGTAACAAGATTGAGACTCCAGGGCCAGCGGCAATTTAACGTGATATTTGTGATCGAGGATCACACTTTCGCATTGAGAAGTATTCCTCCGTTTCCGCCTTTGAAGTTTGATGCAGTAGTTGCCCCACCCTCACCCAAGGTATCAACGCCGGTGCTGCCAAATGAGAAGGAACTGCAATACAGACTGGAAACCGAGGACAATAAAGAGACTACAGTTGAAGTTTACTTCACAAATGGTAAAGGCAAATTCTACACCACAATGCCTCAGGTGCTGATCCTGGAACCTTCGACCAACAAAGTGCTTAGAAAATTTTACAGAACAGTTGATGCCGACGGGAATCCGGATCCTCAGACAAATATGCCAATTGGCACATACAACATAGGTTTTGTAGCCAAGAGAAACCTGGTCATTCACAATGCAAATATTTTAAGGAATAAGAAGAACAAAATAATAGTTACGGTAAACAATACAAGTCTCAGCTTTGCTTATGCCGATGCAGCAAACCCGGAGAAACTATCCGACAGGCCGGTTTCGGAGTTTCATGCCGTTGTCACCGAACGCAACAAAGCTCATGGCCGAGTTCAGGACCAGAAATGTACTGATGCACTGGAATATGAGCCCGGCAATTACCACATCGAGATAAACACTTTTCCGACGGACGTAAGGAACGTTGATCTTGATTTCGACGATGAGTCAGTGATCAAAATTGCTCAGCCTGGATTCGCGAAGTTCAATGACGAAGTAAAGGCAGGCAGCGTTGTACTTTACCAGAGATTGGGCGACAAATTTATTGCGTTCTACACATTGAACCTGGGAGATCCGCGCAGCAAGCATCTGAAAATGCAACCCGGCGAATACCAGGCGCACTATCAAAAAGGCCCAGGCCAGTCATACGGGGCGGAGCAGGTACAATTGTTTTTGATAAAAGCCACGCAGGAAACGGAAGTAACACTCAAATAATGCCGTGCACGAAATCGTTGTTTCACATATTACCTCGACCTCTCCCAAATACCAGCAGGTATGGGACCTGCGGGAAGAAATACTGCGGAAACCGCTTGGACTTTCCTTAAAAAACGAGGACCTGAGTCGCGATCATTCAGACACAATTTTTATTGCAGAGCACAATAACAAAGTGATCGGCTGTCTGAAGCTTCATCACATTGACGACGGCCAGGTGCAGCTTCGGGCCATGGCAGTGTACAACGAATGGCAGGGCAAGGGTATTGGCAGGAAATTAGTGACAGCAGCCGAAGCATTTGCAATACAAAAAGGATACCCGAAAATGATACTGCATGCGCGAAAGGTAGCGCTTGGATTTTACCGCAGCCTGGGGTATACTGCTTATGGTGACGAATTCACTGAGGTCGGGATCCCTCACTTAATGATGGAAAAGACATTAAAATCCGATCGCCCCGGCCATTAATTGCCCCATATCAACCGGTCAATGTCTTGCCGGTCCGTAATAATATCTGCCCTATACTGCGGAAGCACTATCCACTCATGTGTATTCTTATCCCACATTTCAGGAACGGCGCTCCACAACACTTTTTTGTCCTGGTTCACTATAAATACTTTGCTGTGAACGCTACCCATGCATGCAAGCATAGACAGGTCGCCAAGCTCTAACACACTTCCTCCTAAAGGCTGAGCCTTGTTTTGCTTCTCCTTTTCGGTAAGGCCATCATAATTACATTCGTATTCCCAGATTTTTTTTAAGGTGTCGCCTGCCGTAGCGGGTTCCTGCATCATCGTGATCTTCGGCATCGAACCCGCGTTGCAAGAGTTATTGTTGAAAAGATATAAATAGCCTTTCTCCGAAATGCGGCAGCAGTGTTGGTCGCAAAACAATTTATTTCCGTTGTCCGGTGATCCCTTTTTATAAATTTTGCCATAAGTATTCATCACCTTTCCCTCCGGATATTTCAGTTTAATTACCCGGCTTATATCTTTAAAGCTGATGTAGGCCGTCTGTGTTTTGTCGTCAAAAAAAAATGCATTGTCGTGAACATTCACGTCGATCTTGCCATTCGCATCGCGGTGATTAATAAGATCAGACCCATTGAAGTAGCCCGATGATTTGTATGACCATGCTACTGCCCCGCTCTCATCATATTCAATAAGTGTTCCGAAAGGTTTCTTATCGATTTTGACAACGCTGTCTGAGGGCTTATCAACGACCGCGCCAATAAGAAGACTGCTGTCTTTTTTGCGGCTTACCTTCAAAAATACGTCGGTCCATTCATTGCCTAAAACCATATAGTGGCCGCTGAGAAGCCTTGTAAATTGATGATGGTAGTCTTCAACGCCATTTCCGCTCACCTTGCCATTGTTGGGACATTTCCAGAGCACTTCTCCGTTATAATTTATTTCGCACGCCATAAAATCGCCCTGGCTGCCAGTCATAAAAGTTATTGTACCCTGTGGCGTATGCTTCAGATCGCGTACTACCGAGCCGGCTTCCACCACGCCGGGAATTTGCGGAAGGAACCATACCGCCGATCCGTCCATGTCATACAGTGCTTTATTGCCATCGAGAAAAACATAGGCGTCTTTGTATTTTTCAGCATTCTTTACTACCCTCAACCTTGTGTTCGCTGTGTCCACATATGGTACGGTTGCTGTGCTGAAATGGTGTAGCTGCATGGTTTTTGCGTCAGCGCCTTTGTAAATGACGCGCCAAGTATACTCGGCCCCGAAAGCAGGAACTCTGACAAGTATCCTGTTGGTTTTGCCTTTTTCAGTGATCACTACATGTTTTTTAAAAGAGCTTTCTGAGGCATAATTGCATGCAGCAATTTCGATCTCATAGACATCGGTCTGTAAAACCGGAGAAATGGTGAAACCGATCAGCCGATAGTTCAGAACACTGCCTTCTTTAGGCAGTATTGTCTGAGATTTAAGTTGAACGGAAACAAAAACCGACAACAAAAACAGCAAGAAATGTTTACTCATGAATTGACGTTTATTATGGTAAAAATAGTGTAAAACAAAGACGGCTGTAGCTTGAATATGACTATAGATAACAGTTAAAAACACATAAATAAATTATTTTTACGATTATTTGATGTGTTGAAAATTTGTTTTTTGGTTAAAAAGGGTGTATTTTTCATTAAGCATTTAGTAAACGTTACGTTTCTGTTAATTGTTATTGGGTTAACTTTTCAGTTTTTAAACAATTTTGGGCATGAAAAAAATCTACTTATTACTTATCCTCTGCTGTTCCTATTATGCTGGATATTCGCAGGTTGCAGCAGCATGTACAACACCGACATGGTACGTTCTTGGCAGTAGCCCTTCCGATGGCGCCGGTTCTTTCAGTATCACAGGTTACTCCGGCTCTAACTTGTCGGATGCTGGTATTGCGGCTGCGTCGACCGCCATTACCGGTTACGCAGACAGGACAACGGCAATACCAAATATTAACCTCAGGCAGGGTGATGTTTATTCTTCGTCTGTCAACTGGAATCCGCTCGCGGGCAATCAATTTTTGCAGGTGTGGATCGATTTTAACGATGATGGTAATTTCGCGGTAAGCGAGGAGGTGTCGCCGGTTGCACCGGGTACTTTGAGCACGACCAATCCGACGAATTTTAACATCACTATACCTCTGGCTGCAAACCCGGGCGTCCATCGTTTGCGTTTGCGTGCCATCTGGCAGCAAAATTCAACGTCAACCGGTAGTGTGCCCGCACACTGCGACCCGTGTCTGAACAGCTACCTCGGCACCAATCCACATTATTGGAGTGGTACAGTCACTGATTATAAGTGTACTATCATCGCACTTTGTGTTACCCCGGTTGCGGGACCTATTTCCGGAAACACACTGCTGTGCGGGACGGGTCTTACATCAGCCCTTACTACTACATCTACAGCCGGCGGAACGTGGAGCAGCAGCAATACAGGAGTGGCAACCGTTGATTCTGTTTCGGGCGTAGTGCGATCAGTGTCTCCGGGAACGTCAACCATTACCTATACACTGTCGAGAACCTGCGGAACAATAACCCCCTCAGTTAACATGACGGTCGGCGTTGTTCCTGCTGCGATCTCCGGAACTGCAAGTGTATGCGCAGGCTTCACAACAAGTTTAAGCTCTTCTCCATCAGGTGGCGTATGGACCAGCAGCAGTAATGCACAGGCAACCGTCGGTTCGACCGGGGTTGTTACCGGTGTGTCTGCCAGCACTCCTACGATCACATATACATTGCCTGCGGGATGTAATACTACGTCATCTTTTACGGTTAATCTAAATCCGGCACCTATAACGGGAACTACATTGATCTGCGGAGCTGGTCAGACGACGACGTTGACGGAAGTAACCCCTGGTGGCAGCTGGAGCAGCAGTTTCACACCTGTTGCAAGTATTTCCGGCACGGTTGGCAGCAATGCGACGATCATGGGGGGCTCTACAGGCAATGCGACGATCGGATATACGATGCCAACGGGCTGCCTTGCTACGACCACAGTTACAGTAAATAACCTGGCACAGTTTTCAGTTACAGGCGGAGGGTCCTATTGCGCAGGTTCTGTGAGCATACCCCCGATAGGACTCAATGGTTCTACTGTTGGAGTGAACTACCAGCTGCTGAACGGAGGTTCCGGTGTAACGACGATGGCAGGTACCGGCGTTGCGCTCAACTTCGGGCCACAGCCGGCCGGCGGCACGTACACGGTTCAGGCTACGAGCGTGTCTTCGGGCTGTTCTGCTACAATGACAGGCAGCGCTGTTATTACAGTAAACCCGCTGCCTAATGTATACCCGATATCATCAGCGCTTAATGCGAGTTATTGCGCAGGCGGCACAGGCGTTCCGGTGATACTATTCAATTCAGATAATGGTATCAGTTACCAGTTGTATAACGGCATTACCCCTGTTCCCCCTGCAATAACAAGCGGCGGCGGAGTGCTGAGCTTCGGTCCGAAGACAGCAGCAGGTACCTATACAGTGGTAGCAACAAATCCGTTCACGACATGCAGCAGCAATATGACGGGCAGCACGACGATAGCGATCAACCCGTTACCGACAGTATATGCAGTTACCGGTGGCGGCAGCTATTGCTTCGGAGACCCGTCAGGCAAACACATAGGGATGGCGTTTTCAGGATCAGGTATAAATTACACCCTTTATAATGGTACAACAGCGGTGATCACATCACCCGGTTCTAACTCAGGTCTTGATTTCGGTACGTTCACAGCAACCGGCACATATACGGTAAACGCTACCAATGCTATATCGGGCTGCAGTGCAGGCATGTCGGGTAATGCAACAATAACAGTAAACGCGCTTCCGGCGCCACATAATGTAACCGGTACGAACAGTTACTGTGCAGGTGGCGCAGGGGTACATGTGGGCCTTGACGGTTCCAATGCAGGTATCAGCTACCAGTTATATAATGGTATCACCCCTGTAGGAGCGCCGATAACAGGCACAGCCGGCGGCGGAGCAATTGATTTTGGCGTTCACGCAGCAGGTATATACACAGTAGTTGGCACAAATATGACGACAGGATGCGCTGCCGCGATGACGGGTGATGCAGAAGTGACAGCAGTTGCTCCGCCTACAGCGTATGTGTTGTCAACAGTAGGCAGCGGACACTTCTGTGCAAACGGCTCAGGTGTGGATATAATACTGAGCGGATCAGATTTCGGAGTTCATTACCAGCTGTACGACGGATCAACCCCGCTGACATCAGTACCGGGTAACAGTTTTCCTATAGAATACGGATTGCAGACAACAGCCGGGGTATATACAGTAGTTGCCACGATAGACGGGCTTGGTTGTCCTGTGACAATGACGGGCAGCCCGACCATTACGATCGATCCGTTACCGACAGCATATACAGTGACGGGCGGCGGCGGATATTGTATTGACGGTACAGGCAAGCATGTGGGCCTCAGCTTTTCACAGGTAGGAGTGAACTACCAGCTATATTATAATTCGGACCCGATAGGAACGCAGGTTGCAGGTACAGGATCAGGTCTGGACTTCGGGATACAAACCGGGGCAGGGATATATACAGTCAGCGGAACGAACTCACTATCGAACTGCAGCAATAACATGACGGGAGGAGTAGTGATAGCTATCAACCCGTTACCCAATAATAGTTATACAGTTTCTACGCCCGGCTCTAACAGCTATTGCGCAGGCGGCACAGGCGTAGACATAATGACGAGCGCATCGGACGCAGGTATCAGCTACCAGCTATACAGGGGCTCGACAGGTATGGGTTCATTGCCCGGCACCGGCGGCGAAGGCAGCAGTGGCCTTGATTTCGGACTGCAGATCCCTGCAGGGGTGTACACGGTGATCGCAATGGATACGACAACAGGCTGCAGCGCCACCTTATCAGGCAGCGTGACCGTAGTGATCAATCCGTTGCCAACGGTATTCACACTGGGCGGCGGCGGCAACTATTGCACGGGCGGCAGCGGCGAAGATGTCATTCTGAGCGGATCGACGACGGGTGTTAACTACCAGCTTTATCTATCAGGCAGTTCCCTGGGCGACCCTGTGGGAGGAACGACAGGATCTGCATTGGACTTTGGTGTAAACCCGGGAGCCGGGATGTATACAGCAACAGCAACCGATGCGACGACCCAGTGCTCTGTGAACATGGCAGGCGCGCCGGTAATTACGATCCTTCCGCTTCCGGGCATACACAGTGTAACGGGCGGTGGCGACTATTGTATGGGCGGCACAGGCAAGGCGGTAAGCCTCGATGGTTCTGACCCGGGCATACATTACCAGCTGTACAATGACGCAGGAGCATCAGGCCCGTATTTATCAGGTACAGGCATCGGTCTTAATTTCGGACTAAAGACAACAGCAGGCAATTATATAGTAGTAGCTACGAACCCTGCCACAGGGTGTAAGGACACGATGTCATCATCGGCGGCAGTAAATATCGATTCGCTGCCCCATGTGTACACGCTGATAGGCGGGGGCCATTACTGCGCCGGTGGCAGCGGGGAGACAATAGCATTGACGTACTACGATGAAGGAATAAACTACTATTTATACCTGGGCGGAGCAGTTGTGGATTCAATAATAGGCGGCGTGGCGCCGGACTTCGGTATGCATACGGCAGCGGGCGTATACACGGCCACAGCAACAAACCCGGCCAACGGCTGCAGGAACAATATGGCGGGCAGGGATACGATCACGATCGTATCGCCGACAGTATACAGTGTTATGGGCGGCGGTTCTTATTGTAACGGCGGCACAGGCGTTCACGTTGGATTAAGCGGATCAGGGACAGGCGTGAACTACCAGCTGTTCAACGGAGGCCCCATAGGCGACCCGGTTGCGGGCACCGGCTCACTGCTGGACTTTGGTCTTGAAACAACAGGCGGTATATATACGGTAGTGGCTACAGACGCCACTTACCTGTGCCCGGCAGATATGGCAGGGTCGGCAACGGTAACGGTGAACTCCTTACCCAATGTTCATATAGTGAGCGGCGGCGGTCGCTATTGTGCCGGGGGAACCGGAGAACATGTAGGATTGACGGGTACGGACGAATCGATCAGCTACCAGCTGTACAATGGTGCTACCGCAGTGGGCGTGGCACTGACAGGGTCTGGCGGCAGCCTTGATTTTGGATTACATACAGCAGCAGGTATCTATACGGTGATCGCAACAAATCCGGGCACAGGCTGCTTTGATACGATGGCTGCAAGTGCAACGATAACAGTATTGCCATTGCCGACAGCGTATACGGTAACTGTTGATAACTATGGCAACTACTGCGCCGCAGATACGGGGCTTCATGTAAGGCTGGCCAACTCAGAAGAAGGCGTTTCATACCAGTTATTCCGCGATGGGGTACCGGTAGGCGGACTTGTTTCGGGCACAGGCGGCGCGTTAGACTTCGGGATGCAGGTGATCGCCGGCAGCTACACAGTATTTGCACATGACTCAGGCTCAGCGTGTGATAACAATATGGCAGGCAGCCCGTCGATATATATTATACCCTTACCGCTGGTGCACAATGTAACGGGGGGCGGCAGCTACTGCCCCGACGGAGCAGGCGTTGATGTAGGCCTTGACGGCTCACAGGCAGGCATCTGGTACCAGCTCTACAACGGGATCACCCCTGTGGGTGTTCCATTGTACGGAACGGGCGTATCACTGGACTTCGGTATACAGCCTGCAGGCACCTACAAAGTAATAGGCAACAGTGCGATCACCACCTGTCCCAACAATATGTTTGGTACGGCGGTAGTATCTGTGGACTCACTGCAGTTACCCAACATCACGGTGCGTGCCTACCCTGGCCTTGGAGTTGGTGTATGGCATATCGACTCACTGATGGTTGTGTTTACCAATGGCGGCAGCAATCCTACGTTCCAGTGGGTGATCAACGGTAACATCATAGCGGGAGCTACGAATGCGTCGTTCACACATCATGAGTTCTTCAACGGAGACTCTGTGGTGGTGATGGTAACTGGCAGCGGTCCTTGCGGCGGACTGACGGCAACCAAGGGGATCAGGCTGACGCTTCATGATGTGGGTGTTCAGCAGGTGAGCGCAGTTGGTGGTGATATGCACCTGGTACCGAATCCGAACAAGGGCACGTTCAGCGTGAAGGGCAATGTGGGTACGACATCTGATGAGCAGATATCGCTTGAGGTGACCAACATGCTGGGCCAGGTGATATACAGCAGCAAGGTAATGACGGTGAACGGCAGCATAGACGAGCAGATATCACTGAGCAGGACACTTGCCAACGGTATGTACCTGCTCAATGTACGCTCGGCAACACAGAACAATGTTATCCACTTCGTGATAGAACAATAATACTACGAACAGTGCTACTAATAAGGCGCCATGATTTTATCATGGCGCCTTATTGTTTTTATGATGCGGTTAGCGGGCAATCTGAATAATAACGTCTAAAAACATAAACATATATTATATGTTTATTTGCCAATTATAAAAAAAAGCAAAATTGTTTCCAAAAGTTAAAGAAATTCGGCTCGGTATAGAAATATTGATATGGACTTTTAAAAATAATTTGGTTGTGAATAAAAAAGCTATTACTTTTCATACCTATTTTTCACGAGTTAGACGGCGAGAACAGGTAATATTATTTTGGATATTACTCTTTTAATATTTTTTATCATTAAAAATAATTAATAGTATGAAACGATTTTACATTTCAAAACTGATAATCCTGATCGCTTTTTTAACAGGATGGAATTTTAGTGCGTCCGCTCAGTGCAACTGCTTTTATCAATATAAAGTTCCGATAACGGTAACTAACCTTGGCAGTACCGCGCTCACTAATTATCAGGTTTCCATAACGCTCAATACATCTGCATTGGTGACGGCAGGCAAGATGCAGGCAACCGGGAACGATATCAGATTTACAGATAATAGTTGCAACAACGTCTCATATTATATTCAAAGTGGGATGAACACTGCAAGTACGCTTATATGGATAAAAGTCCCATCAATACCCGCCAGTGGAACAGCCACAGTAAATTTGTATTATGGAAACCCTACGGCGGCGGCAGCCTCTAACGGAGATTCTACATTTACTATTTTTGATGATTTTCTGGGAGCAACTCTTAATGCTTCAAAATGGACATTGGTTACGTCAGGTGGAAGTGCAACAGTGGCAGGTGGGATAATATCGCTTAATAGTGGAGGCGCCTGGGCAGAAGTGGAGTCTAATAATTCATTTGCTGGTCCCATCATCACTGAGGCTCAGGTAACTTCAGTATCAGGTTCTTACCCAAGTTTGGCGCAGGCTGATCTTGGTAATTATAACAATGGCGCGACGATGTTTGAGCAAGGATCCGGTACTATGTATTTTTCAAATACAACCGGAACTCCGGTATATTCTGCATTCTTATCAGGCGGCTTATCGTTTGGCTCTGGAGTTGGACTTTGGACTTTTGTAAGAACAGCGTCTTCAATAATTTGCACCTGGCCAGGCGGAACAAATACAGTGTTCTCTTACGGCAGCAGTGCTAATCAGTCAGTGGCATTCGGCTGTCTGAATGGTAGCCCAGGTACTATGGCGGTGGATTGGATACGTGCCCGCCAGTATTCAGCTACCGGTACATCACAAACCGTTGGTGCAGAAGCGCTGAATACCGGTGCCCTTCCGGCAATCTCAGGTACTTTTAATGTTTGCCCCGCATCTACTGTAACATTAAGCAATACATTTCCTGGCGGTTCCTGGTCTAGCAGTAATACGACTTTTGCCACTGTAAATTCAACTTCAGGTGCAGTTACAGGTATTTCATCAGGTGTGCCCACTATTACATATGCTGAGGGTTTCTGTACTCCGGCGACAGCAAGTTTCACGGTAAACCCTACACCGGGTATTTCCGGAGCAAATAACGTTTGTACAGGTCTCACAACGACATTAACCCCCTCGCTCTCCGGTGGTAATTGGTCGAGTAGCAACTCTGTTCAGGCGAGTGTCGGAGGTACTGGAGTAGTTACTGGCTCGACAGCTGGTACACCGACTATTACTTATTCAATACCCGGCGGCTGTTTTGGAGTCTATCCTATAACGGTTAACCTTACTCCTGCACCTATAACAGGAACTACATTGATCTGCGGAGCTGGTCAGACGACGACGTTGACGGAAGTAACCCCTGGTGGCAGCTGGAGCAGCAGTTTCACACCTGTTGCAAGTATTTCCGGCACGGTTGGCAGCAATGCGACGATCATGGGGGGCTCTACAGGCAATGCGACGATCGGATATACGATGCCAACGGGCTGCCTTGCTACGACCACAGTTACAGTAAATAACCTGGCACAGTTTTCAGTTACAGGCGGAGGGTCCTATTGCGCAGGTTCTGTGAGCATACCCCCGATAGGACTCAATGGTTCTACTGTTGGAGTGAACTACCAGCTGCTGAACGGAGGTTCCGGTGTAACGACGATGGCAGGTACCGGCGTTGCGCTCAACTTCGGGCCACAGCCGGCCGGCGGCACGTACACGGTTCAGGCTACGAGCGTGTCTTCGGGCTGTTCTGCTACAATGACAGGCAGCGCTGTTATTACAGTAAACCCGCTGCCTAATGTATACCCGATATCATCAGCGCTTAATGCGAGTTATTGCGCAGGCGGCACAGGCGTTCCGGTGATACTATTCAATTCAGATAATGGTATCAGTTACCAGTTGTATAACGGCATTACCCCTGTTCCCCCTGCAATAACAAGCGGCGGCGGAGTGCTGAGCTTCGGTCCGAAGACAGCAGCAGGTACCTATACAGTGGTAGCAACAAATCCGTTCACGACATGCAGCAGCAATATGACGGGCAGCACGACGATAGCGATCAACCCGTTACCGACAGTATATGCAGTTACCGGTGGCGGCAGCTATTGCTTCGGAGACCCGTCAGGCAAACACATAGGGATGGCGTTTTCAGGATCAGGTATAAATTACACCCTTTATAATGGTACAACAGCGGTGATCACATCACCCGGTTCTAACTCAGGTCTTGATTTCGGTACGTTCACAGCAACCGGCACATATACGGTAAACGCTACCAATGCTATATCGGGCTGCAGTGCAGGCATGTCGGGTAATGCAACAATAACAGTAAACGCGCTTCCGGCGCCACATAATGTAACCGGTACGAACAGTTACTGTGCAGGTGGCGCAGGGGTACATGTGGGCCTTGACGGTTCCAATGCAGGTATCAGCTACCAGTTATATAATGGTATCACCCCTGTAGGAGCGCCGATAACAGGCACAGCCGGCGGCGGAGCAATTGATTTTGGCGTTCACGCAGCAGGTATATACACAGTAGTTGGCACAAATATGACGACAGGATGCGCTGCCGCGATGACGGGTGATGCAGAAGTGACAGCAGTTGCTCCGCCTACAGCGTATGTGTTGTCAACAGTAGGCAGCGGACACTTCTGTGCAAACGGCTCAGGTGTGGATATAATACTGAGCGGATCAGATTTCGGAGTTCATTACCAGCTGTACGACGGATCAACCCCGCTGACATCAGTACCGGGTAACAGTTTTCCTATAGAATACGGATTGCAGACAACAGCCGGGGTATATACAGTAGTTGCCACGATAGACGGGCTTGGTTGTCCTGTGACAATGACGGGCAGCCCGACCATTACGATCGATCCGTTACCGACAGCATATACAGTGACGGGCGGCGGCGGATATTGTATTGACGGTACAGGCAAGCATGTGGGCCTCAGCTTTTCACAGGTAGGAGTGAACTACCAGCTATATTATAATTCGGACCCGATAGGAACGCAGGTTGCAGGTACAGGATCAGGTCTGGACTTCGGGATACAAACCGGGGCAGGGATATATACAGTCAGCGGAACGAACTCACTATCGAACTGCAGCAATAACATGACGGGAGGAGTAGTGATAGCTATCAACCCGTTACCCAATAATAGTTATACAGTTTCTACGCCCGGCTCTAACAGCTATTGCGCAGGCGGCACAGGCGTAGACATAATGACGAGCGCATCGGACGCAGGTATCAGCTACCAGCTATACAGGGGCTCGACAGGTATGGGTTCATTGCCCGGCACCGGCGGCGAAGGCAGCAGTGGCCTTGATTTCGGACTGCAGATCCCTGCAGGGGTGTACACGGTGATCGCAATGGATACGACAACAGGCTGCAGCGCCACCTTATCAGGCAGCGTGACCGTAGTGATCAATCCGTTGCCAACGGTATTCACACTGGGCGGCGGCGGCAACTATTGCACGGGCGGCAGCGGCGAAGATGTCATTCTGAGCGGATCGACGACGGGTGTTAACTACCAGCTTTATCTATCAGGCAGTTCCCTGGGCGACCCTGTGGGAGGAACGACAGGATCTGCATTGGACTTTGGTGTAAACCCGGGAGCCGGGATGTATACAGCAACAGCAACCGATGCGACGACCCAGTGCTCTGTGAACATGGCAGGCGCGCCGGTAATTACGATCCTTCCGCTTCCGGGCATACACAGTGTAACGGGCGGTGGCGACTATTGTATGGGCGGCACAGGCAAGGCGGTAAGCCTCGATGGTTCTGACCCGGGCATACATTACCAGCTGTACAATGACGCAGGAGCATCAGGCCCGTATTTATCAGGTACAGGCATCGGTCTTAATTTCGGACTAAAGACAACAGCAGGCAATTATATAGTAGTAGCTACGAACCCTGCCACAGGGTGTAAGGACACGATGTCATCATCGGCGGCAGTAAATATCGATTCGCTGCCCCATGTGTACACGCTGATAGGCGGGGGCCATTACTGCGCCGGTGGCAGCGGGGAGACAATAGCATTGACGTACTACGATGAAGGAATAAACTACTATTTATACCTGGGCGGAGCAGTTGTGGATTCAATAATAGGCGGCGTGGCGCCGGACTTCGGTATGCATACGGCAGCGGGCGTATACACGGCCACAGCAACAAACCCGGCCAACGGCTGCAGGAACAATATGGCGGGCAGGGATACGATCACGATCGTATCGCCGACAGTATACAGTGTTATGGGCGGCGGTTCTTATTGTAACGGCGGCACAGGCGTTCACGTTGGATTAAGCGGATCAGGGACAGGCGTGAACTACCAGCTGTTCAACGGAGGCCCCATAGGCGACCCGGTTGCGGGCACCGGCTCACTGCTGGACTTTGGTCTTGAAACAACAGGCGGTATATATACGGTAGTGGCTACAGACGCCACTTACCTGTGCCCGGCAGATATGGCAGGGTCGGCAACGGTAACGGTGAACTCCTTACCCAATGTTCATATAGTGAGCGGCGGCGGTCGCTATTGTGCCGGGGGAACCGGAGAACATGTAGGATTGACGGGTACGGACGAATCGATCAGCTACCAGCTGTACAATGGTGCTACCGCAGTGGGCGTGGCACTGACAGGGTCTGGCGGCAGCCTTGATTTTGGATTACATACAGCAGCAGGTATCTATACGGTGATCGCAACAAATCCGGGCACAGGCTGCTTTGATACGATGGCTGCAAGTGCAACGATAACAGTATTGCCATTGCCGACAGCGTATACGGTAACTGTTGATAACTATGGCAACTACTGCGCCGCAGATACGGGGCTTCATGTAAGGCTGGCCAACTCAGAAGAAGGCGTTTCATACCAGTTATTCCGCGATGGGGTACCGGTAGGCGGACTTGTTTCGGGCACAGGCGGCGCGTTAGACTTCGGGATGCAGGTGATCGCCGGCAGCTACACAGTATTTGCACATGACTCAGGCTCAGCGTGTGATAACAATATGGCAGGCAGCCCGTCGATATATATTATACCCTTACCGCTGGTGCACAATGTAACGGGGGGCGGCAGCTACTGCCCCGACGGAGCAGGCGTTGATGTAGGCCTTGACGGCTCACAGGCAGGCATCTGGTACCAGCTCTACAACGGGATCACCCCTGTGGGTGTTCCATTGTACGGAACGGGCGTATCACTGGACTTCGGTATACAGCCTGCAGGCACCTACAAAGTAATAGGCAACAGTGCGATCACCACCTGTCCCAACAATATGTTTGGTACGGCGGTAGTATCTGTGGACTCACTGCAGTTACCCAACATCACGGTGCGTGCCTACCCTGGCCTTGGAGTTGGTGTATGGCATATCGACTCACTGATGGTTGTGTTTACCAATGGCGGCAGCAATCCTACGTTCCAGTGGGTGATCAACGGTAACATCATAGCGGGAGCTACGAATGCGTCGTTCACACATCATGAGTTCTTCAACGGAGACTCTGTGGTGGTGATGGTAACTGGCAGCGGTCCTTGCGGCGGACTGACGGCAACCAAGGGGATCAGGCTGACGCTTCATGATGTGGGTGTTCAGCAGGTGAGCGCAGTTGGTGGTGATATGCACCTGGTACCGAATCCGAACAAGGGCACGTTCAGCGTGAAGGGCAATGTGGGTACGACATCTGATGAGCAGATATCGCTTGAGGTGACCAACATGCTGGGCCAGGTGATATACAGCAGCAAGGTAATGACGGTGAACGGCAGCATAGACGAGCAGATATCACTGAGCAGGACACTTGCCAACGGTATGTACCTGCTCAATGTACGCTCGGCAACACAGAACAATGTTATCCACTTCGTGATAGAACAATAGAGTACTAACGAGGAATAAATCATTAAGCGGGTGGCTACAAAGCTGCCCGCTTATTTTTTGTACCCATATCAAACGACAAAAACCCCAAGAGGAATGAGTTAATGCGAGTATCAATGTGCTTCGAGCCAGTTCATGCCGGTGCCGGTTTCGACGTTTGAGGGGACATCGTGCGGGAGTTTCATGGCATTCTCCATGCAGGATTTTATCAATGGCTGTACATCGTCAACCTCATCGACCGGTACATCGAAAACAAGTTCGTCATGTACCTGGAGGATCATGCGGGAACGCATTTTATGTTTTTCAAGTTCGCGATGGATGGCGATCATGGCCAGTTTTATCATGTCTGCTGCAGTGCCTTGAATAGGCATGTTTATGGCATTCCGCTCTGCGTAGCCTCTGACGGTGAAATTTGCCGAGTAGATATCTTTTAGCCAGCGTTTGCGGCCCATCACGGTCTGGACGTACCCATGTTCTTTTGCGAAGTTTATGGAACGATCCATGTATTGCTTGACAGAAGGGTACTGGATGAAATAGTTATCAATGATCGTTTTTGCTTCGGTACGGCTAACGCCGATATTCTCAGACAGCCCAAACGCGGACTGGCCATAGATAATGCCAAAGTTTACGGCCTTTGCTGCACGCCTCATGTCTTTGGTTACATCTTTTTCCTCTACACCATATACTTTGGCCGCGGTGGCGGTGTGTATATCCTTATTTTCCCTGAAGGCTGATATCATAGCTTCATCGCCACTGATGGCAGCAACGATGCGCAGTTCGATCTGGGAATAGTCGGCGGAGATAATGCGATAACTACTGTTGCGGGGAATAAATGCTTTTCTTATTTCCCGACCGCGCTCGGTGCGGATGGGTATGTTCTGCAGGTTTGGATTATTGCTGCTAAGCCGGCCGGTAACAGCGACAGCCTGATTGTAGCTGGTGTGCAGACGGCCAGTGCGCGGGTTAATGAGACCCGGCAGCGAATCGACGTAGGTGCTTTTTAATTTTGTGAGTTCGCGGTAGGCCAGAATGTCTTCAACCACCTGGTGCTTGTGGCGCATTTTTTGAAGTATATCTTCGCCTGTGGCATATTGGCCTGTTTTAGTTTTTTTCTGGCCTGCGTCTATTTTCATCACTTCGAACAAAACTTCCCCCAGTTGTTTTGGCGAGCCTATATTGAACTTTACGCCAGCGTGGTTGTAAATATTTTCTTCTGCCTGCTTAATATCTTTTTCGAGGTCTTTGGAGTATTCATTTAAGAAGCGGACGTCGAGCCCGACACCTTCGTATTCCATATCGATCAGCACAGGCACAAGCGGGTTTTCCACTTCGTCGAAAACTTTCTTTACCTCTTTCTGTACCAGTAAGGGGTCGAAAGCCTGCTTTAGCTGCAGAGTAACATCGGCATCCTCGGCGGCATATTCTTTTATCTGCTCCAGCGGAACATCGCGCATGGACTGCTGCGCTTTTCCTTTTTTCCCTATCAGTGTTTCAATAGATACCGGTTCATAATTGAGATACTTGACACTGAGCATATCCATGCTGCGCTTTCCATCTGGGTCGATCACATAGTTTGCAAGCATGGTATCATAGATGTTGCCCTTTAGTGCAAAGCCATACCACTTGAGCATGGTCATATCGTACTTAATATTTTGACCAACCCATAGTATGTCCGGGTTTTCGAAGAGCGGTCTGAACCGTTCGAGTATTTCAATGACCTTTTCCTTTTCGGCCGGTACTGAGACATAGTAGCCTGTTCCTTTTTCGAAACTGAAACTCATGCCTACCATATCGGCAAGGTTTGGATCCAGGTCAGTTGTTTCGGTATCAAAGGCGATCTCGGTATGTTTCGACAGGTCTGCTACTAAACGGTCGATGTCCTCCATTGTGGTAACCAAGTGGTAAACATGCGGTACCTGATCAATAGTAGCGGCGCTGATGCCCGCCACGCCTCTCGTCTCTACTTCTTCGAGTTCGACTGGCGGCGCAGCACTGAGAGCGGGGGGGAAGGGGCTGTTGGTGGCTACTCTTTTTTGCGCTAGCGCATTGCCGAAAAGATCTGTTGATACCGGTTGTACAGCCGCGCCGGTATCTCCGAGTATACGTTTGCCGAGTGTTTTGAACTCAAGCTCGTTAAACACTTCGGTGAGTGCGTCTATGTTCTTTTCCTTCACACGAAAATCTTCGTCGTGAAACGGCAGCGGCACATTGGTGATGATCGTTGCCAGTTTCTTAGACAGAACTGCATTGTCATGTCCATTGCGGACCTTTTCGCCAACTGCACCCTTTATGCCTGCCGAATTTGCGAGGAGGTTTTCTATGGTTTCGTATTCGGCCAGCAACTTCGCCGCGGTTTTCTCGCCTATGCCCGGGATGCCGGGAATGTTATCCACAGCATCACCCATGAGGCCGAGCATATCTACGACCTGGCTGACACTTTTTATACCCCATTTTGCACAAACTTCTTTTTCGCCCATAATTTCGGGCCGATCGCCCGACACCGGCTTGTAGATAAATATTTTTTCCCGTACGATCTGGCCATAATCCTTATCGGGGGTGACCATGAATACCGTGTAGCCAAGATCGGCCGCCTCCAGGGCGAGGGAGCCAATAATATCATCGGCTTCGTAACCGTCGAGTTCGAGGCATGGGAGGTTAAAACCTTTTACGATGCGCTTAATATCGGGAATGGCTGCGGAGAGGTCTTCGGGGGTTTCCTGGCGATTGGCTTTGTAGGCCGCAAAATCAGTATGCCTTTCGGTTGGCGCTGAAGTATCGAACACAACGGCGAGATGCGTGGGTTTTTCTTTGTTGATGAGATCGATCAAAGTAGTGGTGAACCCGAACTGGGCATTTGTGTTTCTTCCTTTGCTGGTAATGCGCGGGCTACGTATGAGTGCATAGTAAGCACGATAGATAAGCGCCATGGCATCCAGCAGAAATAGTTTTTTTTCAGGCATATTGCTAAGATAGGGTTGTTACGTCAAAGGTCAAACCAGAAATGAGAAAAGTGCCGTGATTGAATAAAAAAAGCAGTACGGTTGATAAAATATCACACTTTGGACTGAAAAAAATTTTGACATGTTTTAGCTGACTATCATGGCGTTGCGCCGAAAAATATCACAGTCTTATCACACTTCGGCATGGTCTGTTCAGGCTATAGTTTGTCGGAATTTTTCTGTGCGCTACGTAAGAATTATAGCGCAAAAACTGTACCGAAATATTATTACCGCCATAGTCGAAGTGAAGGAATTATCAACAATTTTATATGCAGGATGGGGTGATGCCGATGCTGGTGAAATGTTTTAGTAGTTTAAAAAATGTGGAGAAATATTGTGGTCTATGGCTGACATGAAGCGGGAGGTAAAAACGGTACTTCGCGTGATTGCTTCTGCACACGGCACCACACCAAGCCAAACGTGTGCGTCGCAAGGAGGACCGATTTGTTGAAATTTTCTACGACAGGAATGCTCTTGTGCCACAATGTCCGGGCGCGGAGAAATGGGAATGAGCTCAATTTATGTCACCCTTCGGGGTTTAACTAAATGCGTTGATCGTTTTTCTATAATGATGCCAGCCTTTCAGGCTTTTAAGAAAACTACTGCGGTACGGACGGATTTTAATGTATTTGCCATGTGAAGGTTGTTCTGTACGTAATTAAGATGTTAATATTCTGTGACTTTCCGTACAAAATCACCCATTTAATATTAATGCTATACCTTTGCGCTTCAAATGAATAAAAGAGTTTTCTTTGTTCTACTGCCTCTGATCGCAATTCTGTTTAGTTTGAATTGCATGGGGGATAGCGCCATCCTTTTAAAGAGGGGTGCGCGGGAGTCGGTTCTTACCAGCAGCAGGGTACAAAATGTTTTGCCCAATTCGGTAAAACTGAATAAGGAAAACAACAAGGAAACAAAAAATAAAATACGCGTAAAAGCATGGGACGATAATTCGGACATTGATATATCAGTACCTTGGTGCCAATCGTCTGAAATTTGTCATAGCGACAAGCCGGTATATGCGGTTTGTGTTGTTTACGTCCAATCTACCCACTTCTTCAGGAATAACTTAAGAGGCCCTCCGGCTAATAATATTTAATTTAGTATTATTATTATTTCACTCTTAAACGGGCTCTATGCCTGATCACAAATATTTATGGACAACAAATTATGCAGGCACATCGGCATGTGCCGGATGTTTGTTCTAATCTTACTAGCGCCGATGGCGGGACGTGCGCAAGTGCTGAACCTCTACGAAGCGGTAAATAAAACTTTAACTAATTATCCGCTGCTGCAACAAAGGCAGGCAGAGGTAGCGGCGGGAAGGGCGCATGTAAACACTATAAAAGGTAATGTGCTTCCGTCTTTTGTGCTGCAGGATCAGCTGGACCTGGGTAGCACCAATGCACTACAGGGGGCTTACTTCTCGATGGGCATTGTGCCGTCGACCCCGGGCGGCAGTCCTTCTGCGACTGCGAACTACAATCCTAACCCGGTGAACATCGCTATATCGTCGCTGCAATGGGAGTTTTACAATTTCGGGTATTATAACGCGCAGAAAAGACTGGCAAGGGCGCAACTGGCTGTTAATGAAGCGAACCTGGGGAGCGATAAATATCTGCTTTCTGAAAATGTGATATCGCTATACCTGGACTGGCTGAAGAAATACCGGCTGCTGCAGATAGAGGCCGAAAACATGGACCGGGCGCAGGTGATACTGACGTCGATAAAAGCCACTGTGCTGAGCGGGCTAAAGCCCGGGGTGGACAGCAGCACCGCAAGTGCAGTGTACTCCGACGCCCGTATTGCCTACCTGCAGGCGCTGGATGAGTATAACTATGACAAAATAACGCTGGGGTCGTATGCGGCCGTGGATCCAAAAAATATTGTCCCGGATACATCGTTCGTGAGCGCCACACTTTTGCAGAACCCCGTGCAGGCCGCGCCGGGTGACAGCGTACCCGCAGACCACCCCGTACTAAATGTATATGAGAAGCAATACGAACAACAAATTGCAGACAACAAGTCGGTGGCGAGGAAATACATGCCGAAGCTGGACCTCAATGGCGCGGCATGGGTTCGTAACTCAGGTATCTCGTATGCGGGCGTTTACCCGGATAATCTTTCGGATGGATTGCCGTACAGCAAGAACAATTACCTGTTTGGAGTCAGCCTCTCGTACAACCTGTTTGACATGAAACACCGCCATGACCAACTGGTGGAAGGCAGGTATGCCGCACAGGCGAAACAGAGCACCCTGCAAACAGAGCAACTGAACCTAAACAGGATGATGCAGCAGGCTAACTCGACATACGCGACGACGCTGGAAAAGCTGAAAGAAATACCCACTCAGCTTTATTCTGCCAGGCAGGCATACGGGCAACAGATGGCGCTATACAGGTCGGGGCTAAATACGCTGATAGAAGTAACAAATGCACAATATGCACTGCTGCAGGCAGAAACGAACTATGTGATAACACAGGACGAACTGCTGCAACTGCTGTACATACGCGCCGGACTGGCCGGGCAATTAGATATTTTCATACAAAATTTCAAACGATAAATTATGAGCTTAGTATCAGCCTCGCTCAAAAGGCCTGTAACTATACTGGTGATCGTATCAGCAGTATTTTTCAGCTCATTTCTGGCGATAAAGACGATACCGATAGATATATTTCCCAAGCTCAATCTGCCGGTAATTTATGTTATAGAGCCATATGGGGGGATGACGCCGCAGCAAATGGAGGGATTTTTTTCCACGCGCCTGGCAGATCAATTCCTGTATGTGAACGGGATCAAGAATATTTCGAGTAAAAACATCCAGGGCATCAGTATTTTAAAACTCACTTTCTTTGAAAGCACGGATATGGCCGAGGCGTCGGCACAGGTGGCGCTGCAGCTAAACAGGGCGATGACCTTTTTTCCGCCGGGTGCACTGCCGCCACAGGTGATACGATTTGATGCATCTTCGCTACCCGTGGGTACGCTGGTATTCAGCAGTGAAAGCAGGAAACTGGAAGAAATAAATGACCTGGCGGCAACGCGTATCAGGCCATTGTTTTCTAGTGTGACGGGACTGTCTGCGCCTCCACCTGTTGGCGCTAACATAAGAACCGTGGTTGTGAATATAGACCCAAACAAGCTGCGCAGTTTTAACCTGACGCCTGATGAAGTAGTGGAGTCAATAGCTCATAATAATGTTATGTCGCCATCGGGAAATATAAGGGCGGGCAATGTTATGTATATCGCTACTACCAACTCGCTGGAAAATACGGTAAAGGACTTTGGCGATATACCGGTGAGAACGGACAATACCAATACCATATTGCTGCATGATGTGGGCACCATAGAGGACGCTGCGGATGTGACGACAGGGTACGCGCTGATAAACGGGAAGCGCTCGATTTACATGCCCATCGTTAAAACGCCGGATGCATCGACGTGGGAGGTGGTGAAAAACCTAAAGGCCAAGCTGGGTGAGATGCGAAGCCTGTTGCCCGACGATGTGCATATCACCTACGAGTTTGACCAGTCGGTATTTGTGATGAACTCGGTAAAAAGCCTGGTGACCGAAGGTATAATAGGAGCGATCCTGACGGGCCTTATGGTGCTGCTTTTTCTTAAAGACTGGCGCAGCTGCATTGTGGTGGTGGTCACCATTCCGCTGTCGGTGCTGAGTGCGGTGTTTTGCCTGAAGATGGCCGGACAAACGATAAATATAATGACGCTTAGCGGGCTGGCCCTGGCGATAGGCATTCTTGTAGACCAGGCAACAGTGACCATAGAAAATATACACCAGCACCTGGAAATGGGCAAGACGAAACGACAGGCGATCTATGATGCATGCACTGAGATATCGTTCCCGCTGTTCCTTATATTGCTTTGCGTGATCGCTGTATTTGCACCTTCATTCATCATGACCGGTGTGCCGAGGGCATTGTTTCTGCCATTGTCGCTTTCTATCGGTTTTGCCATGATCGCCTCTTTTGTGCTGGCGCAGAGTATAGTGCCTATAATGGCGAACTGGCTGCTGAAGGAAGATATGTTTCAATACCATCACGGTCAAAAACATGCGCATGCGGGGCTTGCATTAAACGATACAGAAGCAGATGAGGTGACGGAACACCTGGCAAAGGAAGAGGAAGAGCCGGCAAAAAATGACCTTTTCGAACGGGTGAAAATGAGCTTTCTCAGATCGCTCAGTAAAATGATAAAAAGGAAGAAGCGCAATGTAAGCTTTTATCTTATCGTTGTACTGATGCTTACGGGCGGGTGTTTTGTGTGGATCGGGAAAGACCTGCTCCCAAAAACCAATAACGGGCAATACCAGATAAAACTGCGCCTGCCGGATGGAACGCGGCTGGAGCGCTCGGAAGGGATGGTGCTTAATGTACTGCAAATACTGGACAGTATTACGGGGCATCACGTGGAGATAAGCTCGGGATTTGTGGGGATGACACCGACCAACTACGCATCTGCGAATTTGTACCTGTTTAACAGCGGCACGAATGAGGCCTCGCTGCAGATACAAATAGATGAGCGCTTCAAAGGGAATAAGGATAAGTTCCAGGAAGAATTCCGGGCGGCGGTGCGCAGTAAACTACCTGATGTGAGAGTATCCTTTGAGCCGATAGAACTTACGGAGAAGATCATGAGCCAGGGCGCCTCGACGCCTATAGAGGTGCAGGTGGCGGGTAAGGACATGCATGAGATAGCCGACTATGCAAACCGGCTGACCGATGAGCTGAGGCAGGTGCCGTTTCTGCGCGACGTGCAGATAGAGCAGCCGCTGAAATATCCTACGATCAGCATTATACTGGACCGGTACAAGATAGCCCAAATGGGGCTGAAATTGCAGGATGTGTCGAGGTCGATAGCTGCCTTTACCTCATCGAGCCGATATACGGAAAAAAATATGTGGCTTGACACGAGGAGTGCATATACTTACCAGGTGCAGGCGCAAGTGCCGGAATACATAATGAACAATGTAAACGATCTGAAGGAGATACCGCTGCAAACAGGCCAGACCGGGCTTGTGCTACAGGATGTGGCAAGTTTCCAGATTGATACATCAGCGGGGGAGTATGACCGCAGCGGACCGAGAAGATATGTGACAGTAAGCGCGAATCTGTACAAGACGGATCTACAGCGGGGCACAGATGCGGTGAATAAAGGTATTAAGTCGCTCGGTGCGCTACCGAAGGGCCTGGTGGTAAATGTGCAGGGCATGTCGAACCTGCTGACTGAGACCCTGGACAGCCTTCAGAGCGGCCTTTTGCTTGCCATTATCGTCATCTTCCTGCTGCTGGCAGCAAACTACCAATCCTTTAAGGTGTCGCTGTCCGTGCTTTGCACCATACCTGCGGTATTGCTTGGTGCATTAGTGATACTGCTGCTGACGGGGTGCACACTGAACCTGCAGTCGTACATGGGTATTATTATGTCGACCGGCGTGAGCGTGGCAAATGCCATACTTATTGTGACCAATGCTGAAAAGCTGAGGGTGGAATACGATAACGACGTAGTACGAGCGGCGACCGTCAGTGCATCAATAAGGCTTCGGCCTATACTGATGACGAGTATGGCTATGATAGCAGGGATGATACCCATGGCTTCGGGTATGGGTGAATCGGGTGACCAGACGGCGCCTTTGGGGCGAGCTGTGATCGGCGGGTTGATCGCATCCACGTTCGCTGCGCTTTATATTGTGCCGCAATGCTACGCCTGGCTTCAGCAGAAAGCCACATTGAAATCACCATCATTATTACCTGAAAATTTAAACTAATTATCATGACATACAGAAATCAGATCTTCGTCATCGCGGTCATTGCTATAATAATTAGCTCGTGCGGAAATGCGAATGAAAATAAAGAGGATAAAAAGGCGACCGGCGCTGTTGCAACGACGGGATACAAGACCATGGAATTGGAGCCCCGGCAGATAAGCGGCAATGTTCAACTGCCCGGTGTGATGCAGCCTTTCCAGTTTGTGCAGCTATTTCCCAAGGTAAATGGATTTGTTAAGAATGTATTCGTAGACCGAGGATCGGTAGTGAGGCAGGGACAAGAGCTCATGACCCTTGATGCGCCTGAAATAGAGCAACAAGTGGCTGCCGCAAGGCAGAAGTATACACAAGCTGAAGCTACTTACATAACGAGTAAGGACCGGTACCGCCGGCTGCTGGAAACCAGCAAGACACCAGGTACCGTGTCTCCGTATGATTTGGATGCTGCGGCATCTAAAATGCAGGGGGACAGTGCGACAGCACAGGGTGAATATGCCAACTTTAAGGCGCAGGAAACTATAAAGGGTTACTTGAATGTTACTGCGCCATTCGACGGTGTTATTACAGAACGAAACATTCACCCCGGGGCACTTGCCGGCCCCGGCTCGCAAAATGCGAAACCAATGCTGGTGCTGCAGCAACTGTCGAAACTGCGATTGGTGGTGGATGTGCCGGAACAATATGCAGCACAGATTAAGAACGGTGATGTAGTGCATTTTAAGACAAACGCGCTGCCGGGACAGGATTTTTCGGGGGCAGTGTCGCGATCATCGCAAAGTCTGAATAACAGTTTCCGCTCTGAGACGATAGAAATTGATGTGCTGAATGCGGATAATAAGTTCAAGCCGGGGATGTATGCGGAAGTGGTGTTGCCGACCAGCGGCAGCGCGAACGCTTTTGTGGTACCAAAATCGGCTGTAGTGACAACAACCGAGCGTAAGTATGTGGTGGCGACGAATAACAACACTGCGAAATGGGTGGACGTTTCCGAGGGCAATCAAAGCGGTGACTCGACAGAAATCTTCGGCAACCTGCACAGTGGCGAAGAAGTTGTGGTAAATGCAGGATACCAGCTAAAAGAAGGAGAAAAGATACACTAAAGTGTATCTTTTCTTTTATCCTAAATCAATTTCTGTATTGTCACCAATGTTCAGGCTTTGACTGAGGCCGCGGACGTAGGCATCATTGCCAATGATGGAAGAATTAAGGACCACCTGCTGCAACTCGGCGTAGGAACCAATAATGGAATCTTTGATGATGGACGACACAACTTTGGTGTGTTCGCCAATCGTCACATTTGGGCCGATGATACAGTGGTGAATAATGCAACCTTCGGCTATGCTTACCGGTGGGATAATGACGGTAGTATCATACGCGTGGGGTTGTTTTTCCGGGTGCTCATCGTCCATTTGTTTGAGCAGGATGGCGTTGGTAGAAAGCAGGGTTTCTTTTTTGCCGCAGTCGAACCAGTTTGTGACACGGAATGCATGCAGGGCAACGCCATCTTCGACCATATGCTGCAGGGCGTTGGTAAGATGGTATTCGCCATTTTCGTCGGCAGTGTTGCTAAGGTGTTTTTCGAGCGCGGCGAACATGGCAGAGGTTTCCTTAATGTAGTAGATGCCCACCATTGCCATGTTTGATTTTGGTATCAACGGTTTTTCAACCATGCGGACGACCATATCTTTGTCATTGAGCTCTGCCACGCCGAATCCCCTGGGGTCGTCGACTTTGCGGACACCGATCTGCGATACGGTGCTGTTGAGTATGTCCTTGACATTATAATCGCATACCGTGTCTCCCAGAACTATCATCACCTCGTCGTTCTTAACAGCATCGCGGGTGAGCCATATGGCATGCCCTGTGCCGCGCCGGTCGTTTTGTGTAACGATAGTGCATTTGAGGTTGGGGTAAGCTTTTTCGATATATCGCTGGATCTTTTCGCCGAGGTAACCGATTACGAAGACGAATTCTGTAACACCTGCCTCCAATAACTGATCGATAATAACCCCCAGAATGGTTTTACCCGCAATAGGTATCAAGGCCTTTGGCTGGGTATATGTGAGCGGGCGCAGTTTGGTGCCGGCACCTGCAACAGGAATAATAGCTTTCACAAACTATGATTGAGCTATAAATGTACAATTTAAAGTGGAAAGTTGCAGGTGTTGCTGATGAAAAGCGTATTTAACTGCCGACCTGAAACCCTTGCCTGTATTGAATAAATGAGGTATAAAAATCGTATGGTAATGTAAAGTTAATGTGCTGTTTGCATTAGAATGAGGCAGGCACTCCGGTAGGTCATGCACATGCATCGTCGCAGTTTGGACTTGGAGTCTCTCAGTTAAATAAGCAAAGTCCCGGGGACTCCGGGACTTTGGCAGTAAAATGAATTAGAATAATTAGTCGATAGTGGCGGTAAACTCAGTCAGTTTAGCGTTTACGGCGTCCTTATTTGCAACAAGGTTATCTCTCATTTGTATGAGCGATGCATAGATGTTCCTTTGATTTATCATAACATCTGTGTAATGCGCCTTGGCGACATCGTTGTGCGCTTCAACGGCACTTTTGATGTTGTACTTGGTGAGGCTCAAAGCCGACATTAAAATTTTGTGAATTTCATCCCACTTTGCTTTTCCGCCAACAGCATCGCCTGCATCGAGCAGCGTCTTGAGCTGGGCTGTTTTTGCGATAAGGTCGGGTTTTGACACCGTTGGCATAGCCGGGGCTGCCTGTGCATAGGACTGGGTGTGACAAGTAAAAGTGCAAGCGGCAGTGAGCAGGCAGCAGACAAAAAGGATACGTTTCATTTTTTGGTTTTTTTAAAATTACAAAAAAATATTATTAAAATGGTTATTCACTATCTAAGACAGATGCACCTACCCCATATAGTTGGGTCTTGTAGCGCAAAGATGGAGAAATAATTTTTTCTCCCAATCCTAATTCCCCCCATTTTTCGTCGACCGCAGTTATTGTTTTATCGTCTGCGACAATGATATTGGGCCAAGGCCGATCAAAGTTATCTAATTTTTTTGATTTACGTGTGCCGTCAAGGCCGAGGATATTATTTTGAATTCCACCATAGAAATGGTCTCTTTTCGGGTCTAAATTGTTGCAGAAGCGCCAAAGCACATCTGCAATATCGTCAACATTCACGGTGTGCTCTACGTATAAGGTAATCTTTATATTTTCTATGCCAGGCTGCGTGGACAGTTTGGTATGGACATCCCTTACGTGGTTTGGTCTGTCTTTTTTGACGGCTACAAATAAAATGGGAATGCCCCAATCGGCAGCGAGTTTATGGTTAATACCCGAAATCTCGGGAAAGAGTGATCTGATATTCTCGAAAGAGAAACCCTCGGTGAATTTAAACGGCAGCAGCGGGTCTGTTATTTCTTCAGGTTGTTTTTTGGTTCCGTCAATGCACATTTTGCCACCAAACCCGAGTTTTGAGCAGCTATGGTCGAGGACATCCATGGGCCCCTGGCTGAAATAGATATCCGTTACGGGATTGACGTTATTGAATATGTATTGCGCCAACCTCAGATAGTCGTCTATCTTAATGCCGCTGGTGGTGACCCCGTCGGTAAGGACAAGAATTTTGTTGAACATCATTTGGCCTGCACCCCACATAGCGTTCATCACTTTCTGCCCCTGTCCTGCATACTCTTTATTTATTGTTGTGATGACGAGGTTATGGAATACCCCTTCTACAGGCATGTTCATGTCGGTGATCTCCGGGACCATGGTCATTTTGATTGGTGTAAGGAAAATGCGCTCGGTGGCCTTGCCAAGCCAGGCGTCTTCCTGCGGAGGTATACCGACGATAGTAGCGGGGTAAATTGGGTCTTTACGATGTGTGATGCAGGTAACGTGAAACCGGGGATAGAAATCGGGGAGGGAATAATAGCCGGTATGATCGCCGAAGGGACCCTCCCAAATGAGATCCTCATCCGGGTCGACGTAACCTTCGATGACAAAGTCGGCATCGGCAGGTACTTCTATTTCGGGCTGTGTGATACAACGCACCAGTTCCACTTTCTTTTTCCGGAGGAAACCAGCCAGCATATATTCGTCGACATTTTCGGGTAAGGGTGCGGTTGCTGCATAAGTATAAACCGGGTCTCCGCCCAGGGCGACAGCTACGGGCATACGTTTACCGAGTTTCTTATACTCATTGAAGTGACGGGCCGATACTTTATGTTTATGCCAGTGCATGGCGGTCATATCCGGCTCGAAGACCTGCATGCGATACATGCCAATATTGCGAATGCCTGTATTGGGATCTTTTGTGTGGATTGCCGGGAGCGTAATGAATGGGCCTCCGTCCTGTGGCCAGCATTTAAGCACCGGCAGTTTTGAGAGATCAGGTTTTGCCATAACGACCTCCTGGCATGCACCACGGCCAGAGACGACTTTCGGCATCCAGGAAGCGAATTTTCCCAATTGGGGCAGCATGGCGAGTTTTTCGAGTATGCCGTTTTTGGGGGCTGACAGCGTTTTGAAAAGATCTTCGATGTCGCGGGTTACATCGTCAAGTGCGCTTACTCCGAGCGCTATGCACATGCGCTGTTCACTGCCCATGCCGTTTATCAGCAAGGGGAAATCCGTGCCGGTGTTTTCGAACAGCAAGGCTTTGTTGCGTGCCGGTGTTTTCGAAACCCTATCTGTTATTTCTGCGATCTCAAGAACCGGGTCTACGAAAGTTTTAATTCTAACCAATTCGCCCGCGGATTCTAATTTGTCTACAAATGCCTGAAGAGATCTGAATGCCATTTGGCAAAGGTAAGTAAGCGCGGACAGTAAACAGAAACAAGGGGTTTAATCCGGGGCCGGAGCGGTATTATTTTCGCGTTTGATGACCAATGAAGGTTTCATGGTGTTTACAATACGTTTGCCTAATCGTATAAAGGGCAATTCGACCAGGTAGTGCAAGAGCGACGCCACTGCTATTATTGCCAGTATGCAGCAAACAGTGACCATGAAGAAAATAATGGAGTAATGGGGGCCGGCGAGATAACGCTCCACGAACAAGTATATAGTGTCAATGACCACCACATGGACCAGGTAGATACTGTAAGATATTTTGCCGAGATAAACCAATACACGATTTTCCAGAAAATGCTGTAGCTTTTTATTGCAGAGCATAATGACAAGAAACACAAAACAAGCCGGGGCACTGTAAGTGAAGAAATCGACACCGAGGTAGCCTGCGATATATTTGTACCGCTGGCCGAAGGGGAAGATAGCGTCGAACTGCCTTAATGAAAACAGTATCAACGAGGCGATGATCAGCGGATAGCGATACCTGAACAACTTAGTCTCACGGAAGGATTTGCCGGTAATTTCGGAAAAATTGCAACTGGCTACTATGCCGAATAAGAATATGTAGCTGAAGAAGAAATTGTTTCCTATGATCAGCAAAACCACAATGAGGTAGGGAACCAGTTTTTTGTTGTAGATGGCTAATGCGACATAGAAGGGTATCAGGAAGGAGCCAAGCATTTCGACCGACAGTGTCCAACCGGGATAATAGAATGTATTGTGGAATCGCAACAACAGGGCTTCCTCCCAAAAGCCGTATTTGTTGTAAATAAAGAAGTCCTTTATCGCATAAATATTCAAAAAATGCCTGCCAGCAAATAAAATACTCCAAACAATGACGAGGAAGTAGGCGGGGAACAATCGAAAAATTCGGCTAACGTAGAATTTCTTAATATCGAGCGGTTTGCTGAGCACGATATATTTGTAGGAGAGAACGAAACCGCTAAGTACAAAAAAGAATGACACAGCGTCGTTCCCATTAAACAGGATAAGCCAGGCGCGTGTGGTTCTGTTATCTCCGAAGTTGCGAATAATAAAATGACTTGCAAAGACCATTAACGCGGCAATGCCGCGTGCGGAATCAAGGTATTTAAAATGGCGGTCGGAGTGGTCAGGTGTAAACTCAGCCATGGCATAAAAACTAAAAGTATGCAATTTCTTAAAATCGGGACGCATTATCTGCAGACTGCTATCATGACAAAACGGACGAACAATGAGTTACCCCTTTGCTATATTTGATCGATGAAAAACCTCTTTTCATTGGCAGCCTGTGGAATAGTATGCATTGTTTTGCTTTTATTCCGCGTGTCAAATTCAGATATTCAAAAAGGGAAGGCCCCTTTAAAAATAACCGAATGGGATGCATTTGGCTATTACATGTATCTGCCGTCAATATTTATTTATCATGACTGCGCCCATCTGAAGTGGATCGAAGCAGTGGACAAAAAATATTCTGTTTCGGGGGGTAATGGGATACAGGCTGAGAAATGTGACAATGGAAATTACGTTTTCAAATATCTTGGCGGGGTAGCCATAATGGAGCTTCCTTTTTTTTTCGTGGGGCATTGGATCGCGATCCATTCCAATTTTCCTGCCGACGGATTTTCTCCTCCTTATCAGTATTGTCTTGGTTTTGGTGTATTGCTTTATTGTTTTTTGGCCATTCTTTTGTTGCGAAAAATATTGCTAAACTATTTTAGTGACCGTACGGTTTCCATCACGATATTGCTGGTGTGCCTGGGGACGAATTTCATACAATATGCCGCGATAGATAACGGGCAAAGCCATGGATATATTTTCCTGTTGTATGTTTTAGTACTATACACGACGTTTCGATGGCATAGTCGTCCGGATATTGCGTGGGCCGCATTGACCGGTTATATAATCGGGCTTGCAACGATGAGCCGCCCTACTGAAGCCATCATGCTGTTCATACCTCTGCTATGGAACACACATTCTAAAGAAGCGGACAAGGAAAAATGGCGCCTTGTAAAAAAGCATAAACCTCACATTATGTGGGCGGTGTTGTTTGGTTTTGTCGGTGTGTTACCGCAACTAATTTATTGGAAGCTAATGACCGGAGGCTTTATTTACGATGTCGGCAGCAAATGGGAATTCTTAAATCCGCATTTCCGGGTATTATTCGGGTGGGAAAAGGGTTGGTTTATCTATACCCCTATAACCCTGGGTTTCATTATCGGTATGTTTTTTATTAAAAAATTCCCATTCAGGAAATCAGTGATCTGGTTCTGCCTGTTGAACATTTATATCATCATTGCCTGGGACGACTGGAGATATGGCGGCAGCTACTCCACCCGCGCTCTTGTGCAGAGTTACCCGGTGTTTGCCTTGCCTTTCGCTGCCCTTACCGAGTACATCAGTCGCAAAAGATGGCGGATGATATTTTACGCTTTATGTACTTACCTCCTGCTTGTCAATCTATTCCAGATCACACAGTATTGCAGGACAATACTACACTATGACGATATGAACAGACTATACTATAGGCGGATATACCTTAATCCGAACCCAACACCACTTGATATGAGTATGCTGGATAACGACGAAATGCTGGGTAACGAGCATGGATACCATAAAAAAATTATTTTTCAGGATGACAGTGAGAAATCGTTGTCTTTTGCGGGCAATTCTTCTGTGGCAATAACGCAAGCGGCTATCGGCGACAGCAGTGCAGGGCATGGACCGGAAAATGAGTGGTTAAGGGTAGACTGCGAAATAAAGGCACCGGATTGTCTTTGGCAAACCTATTTAAATGCCGAACTAACCGGAGAGCCGGTAAAAAGAGCCCGGGTGCGACTGTTCAGTCCCATCAGTGTAAATAATCAATTCAACAAGTACTCGTTTTATATGCGTGTCCCGGAGAACCGGCACCCTTCGCAATTGAGGTTGTTTATAAACTCACCTTTTGACTTTAAGGGTGTTGTTGGGAGAACGGAGATCACGAGGCTTGATAAATAAAATGAATAAACGGATGAACCAATCCTTCGATTTGTAGGCTATATTTGTTCGTCTGAAATTATATGCGGCGTTTCTTTCTAGCAGTGACTGGTTTATTTCTTTGCCATATTTGCAAAGCACAGGATAATGTGCAAGCTGTGCAACCATGGTCGGGGTTTGGTATTGAAATGAATGCAATGGGTGGGAGGGTTTTTAAACACGAAGATAAGTTTCGGTTACCCATTCCAAAATTGTCGACCGGGCTCGATATAGACCTGATACTGCGTACTTATGGCAAAAGGCCGTGGGAGCAACGCCGGAAATACCCCACCTTAGGGATCGGGTTTACGTATACTAATTACGGGATCGATTCGGTGTATGGCAGGTGTATCAGCATGTATCCCAATATCATTCTGCCGATCATACAAACCAGGCGCCTTGAATGGACATTGAAAATAGGCGATGGCGTGGGCTATGTGAGCAGGCATTACAGCAGGACAGCCCCTGTGGATACCATCAACGGCGCCATTGGCAGCCACATAAATGATTTCGCCATGTTCAGCACGGATGTTCGCTATCATATTAATACGCACTGGGACGTTCAGCTGGGCGGGCATTTCACACACATTTCGGACGCTTCTTTTGATAAACCGAACCTGGGGGTAAATATGTTTGGCGCACATCTGGGTGTACGTTATTCTCCTGTTACTTCAACTCCAAAGCATATCGTCCGTGAACTGAACCCTTTGAAAAACAGGTGGCTCGCACAGGTAAGACTCAGCATGGCATATGTTTCGAGCGAGGCACCAGATGGGCCTTTATACCCTGTTTATATCGCTTCGGGGTTTGTGAGCAGACGCTGGCTAAGCAAAAACAAGGCCTTTGTTGGCATAGACTATTCTTATCATGAGGATATTTATGCGTTTCTGCGCAACAATGAAATATACCCCGGATCGGAAGGACAGCATTCTTATAAAAGCGCTATATTTTTTGGCAACGAGTTTTTGATGGGCAGAGTGGGTGTGGTATTGCAAGTTGGTGTGTATTTAGTGCAGTCGGCATTGAAGCAGGACCCCTATTATGAAAAGATAGGAGGACATTACTACATCGTTCAAAAGGAACACGGCCCTATAAAAGAGTTCTTCCTGTCTGCCTTTTTAAAGACCCATAAGACGATAGCTGAATTGGGCGAATTCGGAATTGGGTTCGGCTTTTAACTCGCGAAACACCGGTTCCGGACTTTTATCACCGATAGATCATATATTATTTTAAATAATAAATAGGGGTTTAGTTTGTTGTGGCTGTCTTCTTAGAAAGCAAGCAAATTGTCTGAAGCCGTTATCTTTAAAATACCATATTCGACCTTACCTATGGATAATGAAACGGTCGGCATGAGCTCAGTCAATGTCGACGGTACGGCGCTGTTTGAAACTGTTTTTAAAACTCATTTTAAAAACCTTCACACCTATGCCTTTTCGATACTAAGGGATGACGCGGCTGCCGAGGAAGTGGTGCAACAGATATTCTACAAACTTTGGGAGAAAAGAGAACAAATACAAATTCAACATTCGCTGACGTCGTATCTGTACCGGGCTGTGTACAATGAAAGCCTCAATTGCCTGAGGCACGCAAAAGTAAGAGCTACCCATCGTGCAGCTACTTTGCGTGGCAATACTGATGAGGCTACTACCGGCGACCCTGCGGCTATTAAGGAGTTGCAGCGAAAAATTGAGATAGCAATGAATGAACTGCCCGAACAGTGCAGGACCATTTTTCAGCTCAGCCGTTTCGAGGATTTGAAATACAAGAGCATCGCGGCGCAATTGGGCATTTCGGTTAAAACAGTGGAAAATCAAATGGGCAAGGCGTTACGACTATTACGATCGAAATTATCTGAGTTTCTGCCCATTGTAGCCGCAGTAATTATTAACATGAAAAAGTGAAGAGATGAAAAAGAACAAAATTAGTGACGACCTCCTTGTGAAGTATCTGCTGAATGAAGCAACCGAAACCGAGCGGAGAACTGTGTCTGAGTGGATGAGTGAAAGTGTTGATAACAAAAACCACTTCAACGATCTGAAGCTAATCTGGAGCCAAAGCAAAAACCTGAATGAACATACGACAATAGATGCTGACGAGGCATGGAAAAAATTTGGGCAGCGGATAGAAAGATGCTTGCCGCATGAGAGGAAGTTTGTGGTCAATAAACCGTCATATTGGTTGCGCATAGCTGCGACGTTGCTGTTGCTTGCGGGAATAGGGGGCGGTTTATTTTTGGTTTCCAGGCAAAACCAGCGGGGAATGGCGGAAAACAAAAGCCAGCCAAATGAAGCGCCGGTTAAACTGCCACTTGAGACAAAGCCCGCGAAGATAGCGACGGAGGATAATGCCAACAGCGTTATGAAACCCGATACAGGCAGCGCAGGCTCGAGAAAAAATACTGCCGAACTGACACATGTGGTGCAACATAAAGAGGTTGGTTTTAGTGCAAAGAAGAAAGCGTACAAGAACGACAACAAAGAGCGAAGTGAAAACGACAAAGCGAAAGAGTTTGTTTGTAACAGCACACCTTGCCCGATAGAAATATGTATCGTACAGTCGGTGAAATGTCAGAACGGTAAACCGGCGATCATTTCTACATGCAGCACCATTGCACCCGACGAATCGGGCCAACTACGGTACAGAGCCGCCAGCAAACTGGATAAAAACTGTAAACTGACGATACAGGAGATAACCATAAAGAGGATATCGACCGGTGAAACGATCGTCTTGACCGCTAATTCAAAGCCTGCCACGGCACAGGACGTATTCAACTACATAACCGGGCAGAAAACGGGAGACATCACTGCGGGAATATTCCATTCGGACTGCGCGAACCGCGACAATGAGGACGGAATAACACTGGACAATAAGTTTGGTGACCTGCGCCTGCAATAAACACAATAGTCTATTCATAACAATAAATAAAACAACGATCATGAAGAAAGCAATCATTATGTTACTGTGTGTAACTATGACGACGGTGGCCGCCAATGGCCAGGAAAAAAAGACGATCACGTCTCAGGGTATCCCTTCATCTACAGAGACAAGTCCGTCACAAGCCCCTGATGTGGGCAAGTTTAAGTTCAAAGAAGAAACGCACGACTATGGTGAAGTGCCGGAAGGTCCTCTGGCCGAGTACGACTTCGAATTTGTGAATGTGGGCAAGAAGCCGATCACTATTACAGAGGCGCACGGGTCGTGCGGCTGCACTGTGCCGAAATGGCCAACTGAGCCAATTTTGCCCGGAAAAGAAGGGAAAATACATGTGTCTTACAACACTAATGGGAGGCAGGGAGCAATCCAAAAGGATGTGACAATTACTTCGACAGCCCAGCAGCAGCCAATGGTACTGCATATCAGAGGTTTTGTGAAACCGAAACCAGCTGACCCGCTAGCA